>NZ_JBEYSO010000053.1:0-28882 GCF_040642675.1 Micromonospora sp. NPDC047738 | reverse complement strand
ACGTTGCTGGGAACCAACCCCATCACCGCTATGCAGGGACAGACGACGGCCGAGGCACCGACCAGAAGCTTGACACAAAACGACTTACGCTGATGGGAGCACCGCTTGCGGACTCGTTCGCCCGCAGAGGCGGCAGCCGCCGTGATTTGAAGAGGTCTGCCATAATTGGGGAATGTCTGAGCAGGTTAGCCGCGATCATCACACCGTGCCGAAGCTATATCTGCGTGGCTTTTGCGGAAGAAAGAAGCTCGACAAAGACATCCTGCTGGCGCGGCATCGCAACGGCACGGAAGAGCGTATGCCTATCAAAAAGGCAACCGTCGAAGTGGATTTTTACGATGTCGGCGAACTCGGTCAACCGGATGATTCCCTTGAGGAATGGTTCTCGCACTCGATCGAGAATCCGGTCGGGGAGGTCATGTACGCACTTCGAGACGGAGTCCTTCCGCCTCCGGGCCCAGGCCGGGCCACACTTGCCACTTTCGTCGCGACGCAGATGGTCCGCACGGTGGCTGTCCGCCGCACTATGCAGGAGGTGAACTCCCACGTGGGCCCGCTGATCTTCGCGAGCATGGTGCTTCAACGTGCCATCGAGATGGATCCCGCGGTGAAGGCGAGGGGGGACCTCACGGCCATGTATCACGACATTGCCAGGCGCACCCCGGAGGTCATGCGCAGGACTGACACTCCGTCGATGCTGCGGACCATGGTTCGGGAGGCAGACAGGATCAAGCGCCTCCTGCTCGATATGCACTGGCTGCTGACCTCCTCGCCGGACCCGGTGCTGGTTACAGGTGACGCTCCCGTGGTCACGGTCAGCGCAACCGGTGAACTCGACTTCTCTAGCCCGGTACTCCTCCCGGATCTACACGAGGTGCACGTGCCGATCACGCCCTCGCGGTTGCTCACAATCACCCCCATTCAGCCGCTGGTCGCCACACCGACTAACTTGACCATTGAGCAAACCGCCCTTGTGAACCAAGCGATGGTGCGCAATTGCTGGGACATGCTTTTGCGTCCGCCTATGATGCCGTGGCCGGCATATCTCGTTCTCCCGCAGCAACGGGCCAGCATCAGGAAGCCTAAAATTGCGGTTCGAGCAAACGAAGCCGGGTCGCCCACTCCCTTGTCCTTTCCGCCGGTCGTCGATTTGGCCTTGGCGGAGGCCCTGAAAATTCTCGGCGGAGATCCCGACCTGCCCGCGTGAACTGACCACTATTGCTATGCGAAATGGCCGGGAGAACGCGCTCACGTCGGCAGTTCAGGATGCCCGAGCGTCGCGAAGCGCCGCCCACCCGCAGTGAGGGGCCACGCGCGGCTGACGCGCAGGGACGGCGCCAGAAGCGTGCACCTGGTCAGGAGCCGCAAGTCGCTACCTCGGCTATAGAGTTCTGCCATGTCTGGAGGTCAGCCGAAGCGCGGCACGGTGCTTTGGCTTCGCCGGGACCCGGCATACGAGATCTTGTCGAACTCGCTGCCCGCTGCACTCGGTGACCGGCTACTGCGATGAGGCACTGAGCTGCAGAAGCGCGATGGTGGCGGAGCCATCCGGCGCGCGTTGTCGGCGGCATGGTCGGACATGCGATGGCGGCTGGAAACGTGGTTGCTGCACCATGACCACCTAAATAGGTTCGTCGTTCATGGATCCGGTGCAACACCACGAAACCACAACCCAGCTTGTGCTCGAGGACGACCGCATCGGCCTGCGCCCTCTGGCCGTTAGCGATGCTGACGCGCACCTGGCTGGCTGCGACGAGGCCATCATCGAGCGGCTCGGCGGCGGCGAACCATCATCACGAAGCCAGATTGAGGCGTGGCTCGAGACGAACTCGCGGGCGTGGGCATCCGACGGTGATGTCGTCGATCTGGGAATCGAAGATCTCGGCACCGGCGTCCTCTGCGGATGTGTTGGCGTCCAGCGTGGCCTGGACTACCTCAGCACAGGGCAGGTCAACCTGACCTACGCGCTGTACCCGCAGTGGAGAGGGCATGGCTACGCAACCCGTGCAGTTCGGCTCGCCATGCAGGCCGCCCAGGCGCGACGACCCGTCGTCGAGTTCGTCATTCGAGCCGCCCCGGACAACCTGAAGTCGATCGCTGTCGCTGAACGAGCCGGCTTCAAGCGATCTGGCCAGACCGACGACGCCCACGGCGAGCTCATCTGGCTGACTCACCAGGCATAGCCCCTAGTCATGGAAAGTAGCCTGGCGGCCTCGAGGCCAACCTCGGCGATCGGTGACGTCGGCAGATCGGCAGAAGCGGATGTAGGCGGCTCGGGCTCAGGCGACTGTTTGAGGTGTGCTGCAGCGGATCCGGCAGCACCCGCTGCTCATCAGCAGGCCCACGGACACTCACCCCAGGTCGCCGAAGTAGCCCTCCTCCTCGCCGAGCAGCAGCGGCACGTCGTACACCGACATGTCCGGCCGGACCCGCGCGTACCGCACGCGATGGCGCCAGCGTCCGTGTTCGAAGGCGACGTCGGCGTCGATCTCTGCCACCACGGTCGGCTCCACCTGCACGTACGGCAGCGGCTCTGGCCGGTCCAATTGGCCGGACCAGGACGCGGGCAGCGGATTCGGCCACGGGTGGGCGACTGCGCCGCGGCGCGGCATGCGTGACGGCGACAGCAGCTCGGCCAGCGCGGCACGCTGGTCGGTGGTCAGCGAGTGGGAGTGACCTGTGTACCGCAGCCGTCCCCGCCGATCAAACCGGCCGAGCAGCACCGTCTCCGGTCTGCTGATGCTGCCGGTCACCCCACCAACGATCGCCTCGGTGACAATCCGGGTCCGAAACTTCGACCAGCCTCTCCGGCCAGGCTCGTAACAGCCATTCAGCCGCTTGCTCACCACGCCCTCGATGCCCGCGGCGACGGTCCAGTTCAGCAGCCAGTCCGCCACCTGCCGCATGTCCGCCGTCTGCGGGGTCACGGTGAGCTGCGCTGGCGCGTCGGCGAGCAGCCGCTCCAGCCGGGTCCGCCGCTGCGACAGCGGCAGATCGATGATTGCCTGCCCGTCGGCGAGCAGGTCGAACAGCACGTAGTGGGCGGGGCACTCGCGTGCCAGGCGCAGCAGGTCCCGCCCGGCGGTGACACGTCGCTGGAGCTGGGCGAAGTTGGTCCGGCCGCGCTCCCAGACGATCAGCTCACCGTCCAGCACCACCCCGGGCGGGACGGCCGCCCGGATCGCCCGGGTGATGTCCGGGAAGTAGGTCGTCAGGTTCCGGCCGGCCCGCGACTGCAGGTACACCCCGCCGCTCTCGCGGAAGGCGATGCACCTCCACCCGTCCCATTTCGGCTCATGCACCAGGTCCCGGCCCTCAGGGACCACGTCAACGGGCGCCGCGAGCATCGGCGCAACCGGCCGACGCAGCACCGGGTCCGCCCCCGCGCTCGCCCGCCCGCGGGCTGAAGTCACGTCCAGCCCCGACCACGCCGGGCGCAAATGCCGCTCATCCCCGCCCCCACCCCATCGTGGGAGAGACGTGGGTTGCCGCGGGCGGAGATCCGCGACAGCGAATGCGCCACCGAAGGGGTCGCAGCATGGCGCGCGCCGGGCCGGGCAAGGAGGGAAGGACGCCGGGCACACAGCTGATCGAAGCTGCCTTCCGAGCCGGCGCTCCGCACTCAGTCGCCCGCCATCAGGCGACGGACGGGCGGGGCGCTCTGGCCGCCGGATCGGGCAGGGCTGGTTGCTCGCAGAACGGCTCCGCAAACCAGGACGACAACCTGGTAGTGCCAGAGCACTAGCAGATTCGTCCATGATCAGAGCGTTATCCACACCCGCCAAAATTAATCCACAGCGCATCGTCTTGTGCTGGCGTGCGGCCGGGTCGACGACGACCTGAACCGGTCGACGAGGTCATCGCTCGGCCGCTGGCCACGGCCACGCGCAGGTGGAGCAGCTACAGCCGCAGGCCACCGACGACCGGCCCCGCAGCGGATTCAGTTGCGGGGGCCTGTCCCACCCGCAGCGCCGCCCGCTCGGACGGCAAAGTCTCGTACGCCGCGTCCCGCCCCCCATCGCGCGTACGGTCGGAGGGTGGACGTGCTACTGCACGGCGGGCCAGGTGACGGCCAGGTGGTCCCCGGCGGCGGGGAAACTGTCGTGTGGCAAGCCTGCCTGTACGAGATCACGCCCGAGTACGGCCACCGGCACGGCCGCGACCTGCGCGTGTACCGGCGCCGCCCCGACTGCTGCGAGCCCTACGGCCGAGGCGCCGAAGACCGCTGCGAATGACCTGTCCGGCCCCGATGCAGGCGTGTGGGGGCGTCTGGCGCGCCGCGATGTGTGGCTCGTCCGCCAGACGCGGTGGACGGTGATTTTGCCAGCGCCGGGGACACCGAGACGGGAAAAGTGCTGCGCTGGGAGTTCGATACGGAGCCGGAAGCCATGAACATGGTTGATCGCCGCCTGCGCACCGACAGCGCTGGGCAGTGGCGCGAACAACACGCCGGGGGCGCCACCCCGAGGCGCCAGCGACGATACGACCGATGCTCCAGCCGGCCCGACCCGACGGCAGAACAACAAGCGATGATCGTTGACAGGCAGAGCGGTGACTGAGGCTCATCGCTCCCGGGCTGGGTGGTTCGCCGGTTGCCGACCCTGGTTCGCGTCACCATCGAGACATCCCCCGCGACGCTGCCCGCGATGGCCCTCCGCCCGATGATCGCCGGGCCCTGGTCCCGGGCCGGGGAGGCTGGACGGTCTGGCGACTGCCCGACGAGGAGATCCGCTTTCCACCGCTCACCCCGTAGCCGCTGCGCGACATGTCAGCGCTGGCTGGCACACTCCGCTCATGAGTTACGACCTGGCGGTGTGGGAAGGTCACAGGCCTGCTGACAACGCCGCAGCGCTGGCGACCTTCAAGGCACTCCGCGAGCGGTACACCGGCGAGGGGCGAACGCCGCCGACCCCGCGTGTCCGAGCCTACGTGGAGGCCCTTCTTGAGAGATGGGTTGACCTTACTGAGGATGAGCGGAGTCCGTGGTCGACCGGGCCACTGATCAGGGAGGCATCGGGACCCATCGTTTATTTCCCGATGGTGTTCAGCCGCTGTGAAGAGGTGTCGGCCGGTGCCGCACGAATTGCCGCCGAGCACGGCCTTGTCTGCTTCGACCCGCAACTAGGTCTGCTTCGACCCACTCCTGAGGAGTTGTAGGCAGCGTGCCAGACCGTGGCGTGCCATTAGCGTGCCATTGGGCGAGGACAAGGGCCAGCCGAGGCCATGCGAGACTGCCGAGACCAGGCCACCAAGCCCGTAGCCTCCCGGAGATCGACAATTCCCAAGCTGACGTTGACCGCCGGTGACAGCAACGGCTGACAGCAACGGCTGACAGCAACGGCCCTGACAGCGACGGACGCGGACAGCGGGAGCCGTAGAACCAGGTGCCCGAGCCGGATGCGGACAGTTCTGGACGGGGCCGCCGAGGCTACGAACCGTGTGGTTGGCGCCGTGCAGCTCGCGGCTGCTCCGGCACCGGCAGCTCACGCACCTCTTGGTCGTCCTCCTCCTTGGGGGCAAGAACAGGCCGGCCGAGGAATAGCGTCGGGTCAGGGTAATGGCGCTCGAACCATGGCGAGACGTATGCCGTATCTGGCGAGGCCCACCAAGCCAACCTGAACTCGCCGGAGTCGAATATAAAAGCTGCGAGCTGGAGGTCTTCCCCACCGCCTTGGTTCACGTAGCCCGCAAAGTCCCCTACGGCACCAAGCCCGTCCAGTCCGTCGCGCAGCTTCTCCACCGCGTCCGCTGCCTGAGGGTCGAAGGGAATATAGGCGGTAACCAGAATGCCTAGCGAGGTCTCAAACCGGAACTCAAGCAAATTATGGCGATCCGAATCCTTGGCCTTCTTTCCGGCGGCGACCAACCAGGAAGGCAAACGGTCGGCAAAGTTCTCTCCAAACCTCGCGACAAAGGCCTTGGCAAACTCGCCTACGCCCCACGTGACTATTGAAGAAAGGATCCAGATGAGAGGTGGTAGCTCTGACCAGGCCGCAGTGTGGCGAAGCTGTATCGGAGCCGTTTCCGTCAGCTCTTCCCAGTCCGCAGGCTCGAAGTTCCGTGGCTCGGCCGACAGTTGGAGGTCGATGTCCGGTTGGTTCGGTTCACCGTCAACCGGGATCTCACGCAACGTAAGGTCACGCGACCGCCGCCGATGAAGCTCGCGAGCGCGGAAGATCAGATCCGCGTGGCCGGTGTCGTCTTCCACGACCTCTGCCCGGTAGATGCGGCCGAGTGGAGGCAGATACGACAGATGCTCAACAGCCATAGGGATAAAGCGCGACTCAACTTGGCGCACCGTGTCGTCGAGCGCTTCCCTGGCGAAGGAGTATCGCTCCCCAGATCGCAAGGTGATCGTCCTGGTAGTGACACCGGTCCTCATCACCCACTCACGGAGCCCGCCAGGCGGCACACCTTCGTCGACCGACTCGTCGTTGGCCACCGCTGACCTCCACAACTTCTCGTGCCCGTTGCGTGCCCGATCGGCCGGACGAAGGGGGGCAACGACGGCCAACCTCGTCAGGAGACGACAGCGGCCCCTGACTTGCGTTTTCGCAGGTCAGGGGCCTTGTCAGTCCCTGGTGGCGGGTAGAGGATTCGAACTCTGTAGCTTTCGCGACGGATTTACAGCCCCCACCCAACCTGCTGTTGGCAGAGTCTACGACCACGGCACGACCTGGCGCGTCCCCCGTCACGGCCCTTGGTCGCCGTGCCATCCATGTGCCAGTAGCCGGTGCCGCCGACGGTCACCAGTGGGCGCCGGTCAGAGAATGCCGCCACGCTTGCCGAACGCGAAGCCAACACCTATGCCGAGAGTACGTAGGGCCGGTGGCCGCTCACCATCCAGCCGCTCCGCCAAAGCCAACTCGATTTGGTGATCCTTTGCAATCGTGGCATCTACTAGCGTTACGAACCCGCTGATTTCTCCAATAACGTCGCTCAAGTCTGAACGCTGACGTAGAGATGTTATACGGGATATCTCCATAAAGGAGGTCGCGCAAATTGGGACGACGATATCGCCCGAGGTTGCCGCCTGCCGCAGAAATTCGTACGCATCCGCATCCTCTTGCTGGGCTGGCCTGCCAAGGCGAGCCTTCGCGAGAGCAACCCAATGCAGCGTGTCTAGGTAGATGGTCTTGGGCGCCTTCCCGGAAACGAATCCAAGGTAAGGAAAGTCTGGGCTGCGGCCGATGTGTTCAGTCTCTAGTTGCAAGACGGCGGGGTCGATGCCCATCTTGGCAGCCATCGTTCCCAAGTCAGGCGCTCGCCAGTCCTGAAGGTCGTCCGCCTCCACTGAATGCCCACCTAAGTTGAGTTCGAGGGTCTTCGTTATCATCCCATGTCGATCTGACCGGCTCAACCACGATTTGCCACGTTCTACCTCACTCTTGCGCCGTCCAGGTGGTCCAAGAGATTCGCCACTCGGGCCTCTGGACTGGTCGCGACTCACCGCTGCCGCTGAGCGCCTGGCTGGTTGCTTCCGCAGCGGCACGGCCGTGCTCCTCGCGCTGCTGATCGAATATCGCGTCGCACGACGCGTATTCTGCGGCGTTTCGGACCATCGTCGTGCTGCCGTGGCCGCTCTGCTTGCGGACGAGAACCCGGATCGCCTTACGCAAGGCTGCTTGTTGGTCGCCGGGCACCTGAACGACTTCGGCGAAGCCGTATTCGCAGACGAGGTCGGCCGCCACCTGTGCGACCAGGCCGAGCCGGTCGTGCGCCGGCGGTTGGGGAAAGTGCCGATCCATGAGGGCCAGACATCGCCGGCAGCTGGGAGCAAACGCGACATCGCTGAATCGGGTGGGTGGCCCTCCGTCACCTCCGACCATGACGGCCCACTGCCGGGCCCCGCCGCAGAGAGTCCTAGCAGACCACCGCTGCTCAAGCAGATCCGTCCGATCGTAGTTGCGAAGTGTGGGCACGTCCCGCTCGTCATCGAGCCAGAACTCTTCAACGGCCCCACGGCCCGCCTCGGGCTCCTCGGGTGTGAGGTGCACGGCCGATCCGCCGGCAACTCTCGTCAGCAAGAAGGTGGAGGCGCCGGACTTGATGACGTTCACGCCGTGCAGGGGGTCGGGCGTGCCGCGACTATCCAGAGGCAGCGATGAACTGGGACCGAACCAGTGACCTCTTCGGTGTGAACTCTCGGCGAGCCGGTTGGATCAGGGTTGATGCGAGGTCAAACGGCCTACTGGCGCGCTTCTCAGCTCGGTTCGGCTGGCACGGTTGCTGTACATCCCTGCTGTACTGCTGGCGTCGACCGATCAGCCGCCCTGACCCATCCGAGAAAGCGGCGGTGCAGCACGCCGGCCGGCGCCCAAGGCATGTCTTCGGTGGCCTGGACGAGAAAGCTGCCGAGGTAGAGGGCCAGCGACACCGGAGCATCCGCATACTCCGCCCGCAGCTCCCGCTTCCGCGTCGGGCAGGGCCAAGGCAGGTCGCAGCCGCCGCAGCTCCAGATCGGCATGACCGGGCCGTGGGTAGTCACCGCACACCGCCGAGAAATCGGGCGGTGATCGTCCGGGCCTGCCGGCTGGTCGCCCAATCCACCTGCCAGCACGGGTACGGCGCCAGCCGCGACCACCACGCTCGGCAGCCGGCGCACATGCCATCGAGCCCTCGGACGTGCACCGCGAGGATCACCTGCTCCTGCGCGTCGCTCACTGCTCCCCCTCCCCCGGCCAATGGCCACGATTAATCGGAATCCGATGCCGGACGCGGCATGGCAGCTCGGCACCACACCGGCAGACCCGCCGCCACCGCCGCCAGCACCAGACAGGCCGATGCCGCCTCACGAGGGTCAGCGCGACCGCCAGGACGTACTCGTTGTAGGAGACCCGCCTCATCGGCTCACCACTCGCCCAGAGCCATGAACTGTCGTGCCAGCCAAAGTGAAGGGAGCACTCCCGCCTCCTCGTGCCGCAGCTATCAGAGGCGTGGATGCCCGATCGCGGGGGATGCGCCGGACATCCACGCCAGCGAGGACGGCCCACAGCGCCAAACGAGGGAATCGACCTCCTCGGCAGCCCCGCAGCTAGCGTTGGGTGGTCAAGGGCTGGCGTAGGTGGTCTACTCGTGTTGCCAACCGAGGGGAAACACCGTGCCACCGCGTTACCGCTACGAGCAGATCGCCGACAACCTCGCCGAACGCATCGCGTCCGGCGAGTTCCCACCCGGCTCCAAGCTTCCCAGCCGACGTGAGTTGATCGAGCACTACGGCGTTACGGAGCCCGTGATCGACCGCGCCATGCAGGTGCTACGGATCAAGGGAATGACTGAGACACTACCGGGCGTGGGAGTTTTCGTCGCCGCGGCGGCACTCTGAAATGACCGAGCGTTCCTCTATCCGAGTCGGCAACATCGACGGCTTTCTAGCACGCGCCGCCCTCCCAGGCGGCAAGGCAGAGATGATCACAAGCGCGATGGTGACTGCCGACGACTCCCGGTTCTACCTATGGCTAAACGCGCTGGAACCAATCCTTCTCGCGCCGGCAGGAATAGCCGGCGACGGCCTTACGAGGTTTCTAGCGCTAATCCACGCCGACAACGAGGCCGAAATCTTCACCGACTACCATCCGACGGTGACAGGACGCGCGGTCGGCAATATCACAGCAGGTGAGCAGGTCGCAGTTGCTCAAGTGCGGGATATAACCCGCTACGAGATCCCCGACGTTAACGTACGACCAGGGGATAAAGCGGTATGCGTAATCAAGTCTGGCTGGCGATTCGGTCTGTTCTTCGACTTTACCGGCAAGATCAAAGACAGCGATCATCTTTGGTCACTCCTGGGCGAGCTAAGTAACATCCTGCACCTCAGGAGAGACTTGCAAGCGTTGCAGGACGCTGCCGACCTTGAATCCAGGCCGTATGTAATGACCGAGGGCAAGACCGACGAGATGCACATCGCGGCCGCGAGAAAGCGCGTTGCCCCAGCGCTCGACTTGGGGTTCTACACTCCCGACGACCACATGCGCGGCAACGATCGGCTCCTGCAAGCCTGCGAATTCATGGCCTATGGCGGACGACCGAATGACAACAAAATAATCGCCGTCTTCGACAGCGACGTGGAGAAGGTCGTCCGGAAACTTCGAAGCATGAACTCGAATTCTGCCCGCTTTCAAAGCTGGGGCAACAATGTCTTTTCACTAATCCTTCCAACTCCCCAGCACCGCCCACCGGACGCAGGAATATGCATCGAAGATCTTTATATCGATGCCGACCTCGCGAAGTCAGACGATCAGGGCAGGCGCCTCTACTTTGAGGATGAGCTTGAACGTCGACCAGCCGCCGACGGCAACGGACCTATCTATGTTACGCGGTCCACGAACCAGCCAATACCAAGGCACCGACAGCTTGCCAGAGCGCGCGCCGAGAGAACGGTAAACGAAGCCGGCGAACAAGTTGCCATTTCTAAGGGGCGGTTTGCCGAGTTGGTTCGAGACGGACGCGGGCAGTTTAGTGAAATGGACTTTTCCGGCTTTACTGAGCTATTCGACATCATTGAAGAGATAATCGACATCCATTAGGCAGCGGCGATCCGGTTACTTTGAGTAGTCGCCTAGCTCAGCGAAGGCTCAGACTGCCCGGAGACGGCCAAGCCGACCCCTCGCTTGTAAGTTCTGGGCGCTTCGTCCGGCTGGGTCGATCTGCGTACCTAACCTCGGGCTTTGGTCCGCAGCTCTCCGGCCTTGTCCTTATCTATCTGGCCCCCTATTGCTGTCACCGTTGCTGTCGGCAGCATCAGGGCTGTCGGGGCTCGCGCTGGTCGGCGGTCGATGCTTGCAGCCTCCACAGTCGACTCGCGGGATACGTGGGAGGCGTCATGCTAAGGAAGGAACGCAGGGCAGTCCAGCGACCTGGGGAGGCGCATACAGCAACCTGTCCAACTCTACGACGACATTGTAGTAGTAAGTGCCTTCTGGACCGTCCGGATAATCCAGCATCAATTGCCTAAGGCGTTCGATACTCCAACGTTTCCGCAAAGCAGCCAAGGCAATTATCCTGACGGGATCATGTTCGCTGTATAAGAGGTCTACAAGCTCAGAGTCCTGCACTTCCGGCATCTCCACCAGCACCTCAGCACCTGCACGGGCGGAAGTTGTTTCTTCATGCCGTGCAAGTTCCCTAGCCACCTCTACTCCCCCGAGTCGAGCAACCTGCTTGAGCACCGCCTGGCGGTCCTCCCCCAGGTAGACATCGCTTGAGGCCTCCAACAAGATCTGCGCATCGCGAGGACCTCCAACCCTTGCCAGGGCCATCGCCGCCGGGCCTTTGGTGAACCAATACCCCCGTTCCAGCTCTTTTCGTATGCGCTCAGCATCCTCGGAGGTGCGCTTGGCGGCCGGCAGGTCAGCCAGCACGGTTATAGCAGCTCGGCGCGCTCGGCCTTTCAAATACTCTACTAGACTCTTACCTTCGCTCGCGCCGCTCAATCCCGCCAATGCGCCATCCAACATCGCCGCATCAGTATCCAGAAGCTGACGGGCCTCCTCCGCCATCTCGTGACCCAGCTTCCAAGCCAGCGCTTCCCAGGCCTCAACCCCACTAATCAAAACTGACGTGCGGGCTCGCAAGCTGTCTACGTCCTGCACCAACGCTTCGAAACAGAAATCCAAGTCGTCGTCAATCTGCTTTTTGTCAAAGCCCGACAATGCCTCCTTGATCCACTTCGGCTCCATCGCTCGTATGTTGCTGAGGACCACCGCTTGATGGTCTTTCTCCTTCACGCCCAGAGCTCGATGAAGAGCTGTTTGTGACAGGGCATCTCTGCGCACCAACTCAGCTAGGACAGCAGCAAAGAGGCTTACGTTTGAATGCCGGGCATTTAGCAGTTGCTCAAGCGACTCAACCTCTGCTGAACTAATCGACGCTCGGATGCGCTTCTCGATCCACGTCGGAATTCGATATTTTGATGCCGCCACCTCGACGAGGGCATTCACAGAGCCAGCCAGATATTGTTGTATCGCCCAAATCGAGTTCGACCCTCGCGCATCGTCAAGTCCAGCACGGATCGCATCAAGCAGCGGCAGATCAGTCTCTTGCGCAACCTCCGCTATGTAGGCCAGCGCTGAATCGGGTATCTCGCGGTCTCGACAGGCTTGCATCCAGAAATCCACGGGAGACGACCCTCGGTCGGCGGCTACGACCTCAATCCCTTCGCTGTTTGTTGTGGTGGCGGAAGGCGTTCCCCAAAGCTTGTGAGGCCGCAGTCTAAGTTGGCTAAGGAGAATGAATGCACCATTAGCCACCACAGATTCTTCGCTCAGTACAAAGTGGGCAAGATCGTCGCCCAATGCTGCAATACCTGCCCCATCGTGATGAGCAGCAAAGTACCAGCCAGGAATGACTCTTCCCCAGCCTGTAACACCTGAACTGGCTACATCAGCTGCGAACGACCCTAGCCACTTATTGAACTCTGCAGCGGTCAGGGCCAAGGCTTCGCGCTTCTGATAGAGACGATTCGCCACGTGCACTGGAAGCCGGGGGTAATCCCGATTAATGGACATTGCGAAGAGCAGTAAGCGGTCCGCATCTAGAGGTCGTCGAACCTCAGCCCCCCCTACAAGTTCGACCCACGCTGAAAGCACGTCTCCAACCTGGGTGCGCGCTTGGTCAAGATCCTCGGCTGGATCTTCGATAACGGCCGGCAGATTCGGCGGCGAGTTCTGTGGAGCCCGCGGCATTACACTCTTCAAATCCCCGACAAGGTGCCTAGCAAAGAACTTTGTTAGATCCGCTTCTAGGTCGCCAGCAGAATCAAACTCGCGGTATAGGATCGTCTTTTCGCTCTGTAGACGGCGCTTGAAGGCGAGCACCTTTGACAACTCCTGTCCCGGATCTGCGAGCACATCATCCGGGACCCTCTTGAAGTACATACCGATGACGGGAGCCTCTGAATTCGACCGCCTAGAAAGAGCCCGCTCGAATTCCTCTTCGAATCCGGATGAGTGAGTTCCTGTAGGGCTGCCCCAGCGGCGATTCATGATGCCAATGAAGATATCGCACTCGTCTACATGCGGATTAATCAGCGCTTGGGGTCGCCCGTACTCCGGTTGGACCTGTTCCCAGCCCACTACTTGCAGCCGAAAGCCGGCGTCGGAGCCCATAATTTCGTGCGCGCCTGCCGCCGCACGGTGAACGGCCTCTCGCTCTTGAGAAACGTCACTCGACGATGCAACGAAAACCAAGAGTTCCCGAACGTCTGCCGGCACTGCCCCTCCTGGTGGCATTCAATTTCTGGGGATAGCGATACAAACTATCACGAGGGGCTATGGCTTGGAAATCCACGATCAAGATGCGGTGTGTGCCGGAGAGCGGACGCTAGCAGCCAGAATGCGGGTCCAGGCGGGCTGTCCGTGGCCCATCATGTCGCCGACCGGACCAGGCACTGGTACTACCGCCTCTGGGACCGCCTCACCCGTGCGCTGTGTCCGCTATATCCCGCTACCCACCGCAAGTCCGGTTTCAGGTCGGTGCGGGTACTACCCTCCGGGTCAGGTTCGGCACACTAGGGCCATGAGGGCTAGGTTCTTTGACGACTACTTCCGCACGCGTACGACCAGCGCCGAGCAGGTGAGATCGGCGGTGTGGAACTCCTCGACCGACATTGACGCTTACGCCGGGGCAGGCGAGAAGTACCATGCCGCAGTCCTAGAGCAGTACCGGATATACGTCGAGATGGCCGACCGCGTAAGCGCTCGGCGGGGCGCTACCAATACATTTTTCCTTACCCTTAACACGCTGATCTTCACCACCGTCGGCGTTTTTTGGAAGGACCGCCCCATCGCCTCGACCTGGTACTTGGCCTTTCCGCTCTTGGCATTGATTGCACAGTGCGGCGCCTGGCTATGGCTCGTCCGCTCCTACCGCCAACTCAACTCGGCCAAGTACATCGTAATCGGGGTGTTGGAAGAGAGGCTCCCGGCCTCGCCATACTGGCGGGCGGAGTGGACAGCGCTGGGCGAGGGTCAGGACAAGTCCCGCTACTGGCCTCTTACTCACATCGAGCAGTGGATTCCGCTACTTTTTGCGGCCGCCTACATCGCCGCCTTCGCCACGGCACTCATAGCATGACGAGCGTCATCTACTAGACGCGGATCTGCCATCCCGATGCTGACTCGAAAATCGGTGAGTGAGTGGGCAGGCGGTAGCACCCGGCGGAGCGAAGCGGAGCCGGGTGGGTTGGGTGCTTCTGGTTAGGCGATGGCTGGTTGTGGTGAGGGCTGGAGATCGACTTTCTGGCCGGTGAGGTGTTCGAGCTGACGGATGAGATCACGTTGACGGCGCTGCTTGCTGATCCTCGACTCGTGGAAGCCGGGCCCAGGTCCTGGTAGCGGGCGTCGGGGTCGGTGAGCAGGTGCCAGACGATGGTCAGTACTGAGTTGCCGGCTGCGACGATTGCCCGTTTCTTGCCTCGTCGGCGCGCCAGGCGACGGTAGCGTTCGCCGAGGAAGGTGCTGGTGCGGGAGAGTCCGGCGACTACCTCGCCGAGGGTGGCGGCCAGCCAGGGGTTGCCCTTGCCGGTGGAGTTGGCCTTCTTGCGGCCGGCTGACTGGGCGTCGATGGGGCTGAACTTGGCCCAGGACACCATGTGCGCGGCGGTGGGGAAGACGGTCATGTTTACGCCGATCTCAGCGATGATCTCCTGAGCGGAGCGCACGCCGACTCCGGTGATCTCACACCTCGTATTAACCACCCGCTATGGCACACCGATCGAGCCCCGCAACTTCCAGCGCTCCTGGCAGACCCGCTGCGAGAAAGCGAAGGTCACGCCGATCACCGTCCACGACGCCAGGCGCACCTGCGCCACGCTGCTGGCCGACCTGGACGTCCACCCGAGAGTCGCGATGCAGATCCTCCGGCACGCTCGTTTCTCCGTAACCATGGAGATCTACACCCAGGTTTCGTCGAAGGCGACCCGGGAAGCCCTCAAGCGCCTCGGCGACTCACTGGGCCATTGACCGCTGCTGTACAAAGCTGCTGTACGGAGCAGAAAGGCCACCTCCCGAAGCCGGGAAGTGGCCTTTGACCTGCGTGGGCGATACTGGGATCGAACCAGTGACCTCTTCGGTGTGAAGAGAGTGGTCTTCCGAACTTCACCGGGCCTCGCAGACGCAGGCCCCACCGTCCCGCAGCCGCTGGCCCGTCTTGAGGCCGCCAAGGGATAGCAGCCCAATGTATAACGCCCGCACTGCTCAACGAGCGGCCGATGTCTGACGGCATCGGCCGCTTCTTCATGTCCGCCGGGACCACCCGGCATCGAACCATCTTCGGAGGCCCTCTCCCATGACAACCCCTCCCATCCGACACTGCGCGAGCCTCCAACGCATCGAGCTCCCGCGCCACCACATCTCCGGCTCACGACACCCACGCCCGCGTCGCTCTCGAGCCCACCCTTCCTTTCGACGAGGCCCTGGCAGTTGAGGAACAGACGATCCGCGTTCACCGACGGGTGCCTGCGCCGGCCGAGCCACCGGACGGAGGCGCATGACGCTGCCGTCGGATCGCCATCATCAGCAGCCCAGAAAGTCCAATCCGGCGACGGACTCGGCAACGGACAAGCGACTTGACCAGCGCAGCGAACGCGACGGTTCATGGACGGTCGAAAACGCCGACTGCGCTGCGACGACCGGGCACATCAGAGTGCAGGCTCCCCGCCAGCCACCCGAGCTGCACCCCGGCGCCGCTGCCGCCCTGCTGATGCTGCTCAGACGCGTCAACGACCGCCGCACGGATAACTCGAGGAGAACGGATGACCACCCCTCAACCGAAACCCTTCCGCCTTCTACGGCCGCATGTCGACTGAGGACAACCAGTACCCAAATCGTCCCGGAGCTGGCAACTCACTCGAGCGACCACACTCATCCAGCCCCACGGCGGACACATCGTCACCGAGTACTTCGACGTCGGCCAGAGCCGCTCCCTCCCCTGGCAACGCCGGGCCCAGGCCAGCCTGCTTCTCGCGGCGCTGCGCGACCCGCGGCGTGGGTTCTCCGCTGTCGTCGTCGGCGAACCCCACCGCGCCTTCTACGGCAACCAGTTCGGCCTGACGGTGCCCCTGTTCGCCCACTACGGCGTCGAACTTTGGGTGCCGAGATCGGCGGCCCCATCGACCCCGACAACGAGGCACACGAACTCGTCATTTCCGTCTTCGACGGCATGAGCAAGGGCGAACGCAACCGAATCAAGCTCCACGACCGCCCAGACCCTCCTCGAGGGCCGCTACCTAGGCGGACGCCCGCCTTACGGCTACACCCTCCGAGACCTCGGGCCCCACCCCAACCCCGCCAAGGCCGCCGACGGCAAACGCCTCAAGGGCTTGACTCCCGATCAGGAGACCGCGCCGACCGTCCGGCGGATCTTCGCCGAGTTCCTCGCCGGAATCGGGCTCTTCGCCATCGCGGAAGGACTCACCGCCAACCATGTATCCTGCCCGTCGGCGCATGACCGCCCGCAACCCGCACCGCAGCGGAATCGCCTGGTCCCAGAGCGCCGTTCGGGTCATCCTCACCAACCCCCGCTACACAGGGCGGCAGGTGTGGAACAAGCAACGCACCGACGAGGTGCTGCTCGACGTCGACGATGTGGCAATGGGCCACACCGGCGTCATGCGCTGGAACACCCGAGACAAGTGGATGGTCTCAAAGGAAATCACCCACGAGCCGCTCATCGAAGATGCGACGTTCAAGCAGGTCCAAGCAATCCTGCAACGGCGCGGACGGGGAACCGGCGGTCAGCACGTCAAGCAGCGCACCCGGAGCCCGTACGTCTTCCGCGGCATGATCTACTGCGCCGCCTGCGACCGACGCATGCAGGGCCAGTACAACCACGGCGACGCCTACTACCGCTGCCGCTTCCCCCAGGAATACACCCTCGCCGGTCCCGCATCCCCGCAACGTGTACCTACACGAGGACGCCCTCACCGACCCCCTCGACACCTGGCTGGCCTCTGCCTTCACACCCACTGCATCGAACAGACAATCACCGCGCTCGCCGACGCCCAACCCCTGAATCATTCGCCCGCTCCAGCCACGGCTGCCCAGGCGATCATCAACGAATGCGACGCAAAGCTGGAACGCTACCGAGCGGCCCTCGATGCCGGCGCCGACCCGGCAGTAGTTACCGGGTGGATCGGTCAAACCCAGACCGAACGCGCCCGCGCCGAAGCAGATCTTGACGCGAACGCGGGCAACAGCCCACGCCGGATGAGCCGAGCGGAAGTCAGAGGCCTGGTGACGGCCCTCGGCGACATCGCCGCCGCCCTTCGCGACGGCGACCCCGCCGACAAGGCCGAGGTCTACCGCCAGCTTGGCCTTCGGCTCACCTACCAACCGGAAACGCTAAACGGTGCGCGCTTCAGTGGATCTAAGCGCGCACCGTTGGGTAATGGTTTGTGTCCGAGGGGGGACTTGAACCCCCACGCCCTATACGGGCACTAGCACCTCAAGCTAGCGCGTCTGCCATTCCGCCACCCGGACCTGCTCGTCCAGCCTACCCTGTCGACCACGGCGACTTACTCACCGGTTCGGTCGCCCTCGTGGGCCGCACGGGGCATTACTGTACACGGCCCAGATGGATCATGCACATCGCCGTTCCGGCTGCCCGTTTCCGCAGGTCAGGGCGACGAAAACGGGATCGACCCGCAAGACCCCATTCCAGATCGGCCGGGGTCGGGTAGCGTCCGACGCCCGATTCCGGGCAGCATTGCTCACGTGTCACACCCCTCCCCTCTGACCGCCGCGCAACACCACGCCCTCGCCCTGCGTTCCGCCGGTGACCTGGCCACCGCCCGCCGCCTGCTCGACGACGCGATCGCCGCGGCCCGGCCGGCCTACGGGGAGGACCACCCCGACGTGCTGGCCAGCGGCCACCTACTCGCCCGCCTGCACCGGGAGGCCGGCGACCCGGCCGCCGCCCGGCGGGTGCTGGAGCATGCGTACGCGGCCGGTGAGCGCCGCCGCGGCGAAGCCGACCCGCTGATGCTCGCGCTCAGCTTCGATCTGGCGGGGGTGGCGGAAGAACTCGGCAACCGGCACGAGGCCCGTCGCAACTACACGCGAGTGGCCACCGCCGGGCCCGCGGTGCTTGGTCCGGACCACCCCGCGGTACGCACCGCGCGCCAGTACCTCGGCGGCTCTGCCGCCGCTGCCGCCCCGCAGCCTGGCCCGGCCGCGCTGTCCGGGCCGACGATGTCGCTGCCGGCCATGCCGGCCCCGCACCAGCCCCCGGCGGTGCCGCCCGCGCCCGGGGTGCCGGCGGCTCCCCGCCCGGTGCCACCCGGTCCCGGAGCACCGGGGATGGCCTCGCCCGCGCCGGGTACAGACCGGGCGCCGCAGACCGGGACGGCCCGGCTGTCGCCCTGGGCCCCTCCCGCCCCTGGTCCGGAGGCGCCCCTGCCCCCGGCGCCGGTCGTCCCCGCACCGGCACCGGTCCACGCGGGTCCCGCCGCGACCCCGCTGCCGCCGCCTCCGATCATCCCGGTGCCCGCCTCGGCCGTGCCGGTCCCCGCGCCGTCCGCCGCCGTCGGGCCGGCTTCCGCGCCGCCGGCACTCCCGCCGGCGCCGGGTCCGATTCCGCCGGTCCCGCCAGTCGTCTCGGCGGCGAGCCCAGCGCCGCCGGTCGCGCGGCCGCCCGTACCGGGGCCGGTGCCACCGGTCGCGCCGTCGGCCGTCTCCGCTCCGCCAGTTGTCTCCACGCCGCCGGCCACCCTGCCGCCGGCACCGGTCATCCCGGCCCCGCCCGGCCCGGCCTCGGCGGCGTCCGGTCCAGCCGGTCCGGGATCCCCGCACATGCCGCCGGCCGCCCGGCCGATCCTGCCGGCACCACAGGTCCCGGCGCCGATCTCCGCCCCGCCGCGATCCGGCACGCTGCCGCCGCCCCCACCCGTTCCGGCACCGGCGGTGCCGCCCGTCGCAGGCGGCGCGCCAGGCTTCAGACCGCCATTTAACGCGCCCACCTCGGCTTCTCCGGTCGTCGCGGCGCCGCACCCGCCCGCGCCTACGTCGGCTCCCCCGGTGGGACCGGCCGTCGCGGCGCCGCACCCGCCCACGCCCACCTCGGCTCCCCCCGTGAGCCCGGCCGTCCCCGCGCCGCACCTGCCGCCCACGCCCATCTCGACTCCGCCGGTGAGCCCGACCCCGCACGGGTCCGACCGGCCGGCGGCGGGTCAGGGCAACCCCGTCGGGTCCGCCGAGTCACACTCGTCCGGCACGCCCGCGCCCGGCTGGGCGACGCCGACCATTCAGGTGCAGCAGATCGGGCCGCTGCTCCGTGAGGAGGCGGAGCGGTCAGCCGCTGCGTCCCCGGCCGCCACCCCTGTCGGCGGGGCACCGGTCACCGCCCCGCCCGTCAGCGCTTCTCCGGTGAGCGGCCCACCGCCCACCGGGTCCCCGGGCCGCCCGCCGGTCAGCTCCGCACCGGTCAGCGGCCCCCCGGTAAGCGCAACTCCGGCCGCCAGCCCGGCCCACGCAAGCGGCGCGCCGATCAGCGCCGCACCGGTGAGTGGTCTGCCGGTGAGCGCACCGCCCGTCAGCGGGCCACCGACCAGCGCACCTCCGCCCGGGGGCGGTCCGATGAGCGCGCCGCCACCCATGAGCGCCCCGCCCGTCAGCGCCCCACGGGTCGATGTTCCGCCGGTCAGCGCGCCGCCCGTAACCGGTCCGTTCCCCGCCGCGCCGCAGCCGCCGGTGGGCCCGCCCGCGGCGGTGCCCCCGGTGAGCGGTCCGCCGGCGTACCCGATCAGTGGGCCCCCGGCGTACCCGGTGAGCGGGCCGCCTGTGCACCCGGGAGATGGGCCGCCGGTGAGTGGTCCGCCGGCTGTCGCGCCGGTCAGCGGGTCGCCGGTGCCGCCGTGGGGGCTGACCGCCCCGCCGTGGAGCAGCGCCGCCCCGTCGCAGCCGCTCGACCGGCCGGGCGACACCGCGCCGCAGCCGCTGGACCAGCCTGAGGACGCCCCGCCGCAGCCGGCGATGGACGAGGTGGCGCAGGCAGACCCGGGGCCCGGGGACCAGGCCGGGCCGGAGACCGGCGACGGCGCGCGGCGGTCGCTGCCGGTCTACGACGAGTTGCTCGAGTTTCCCGAGCCGAAGCACCCGCAACCGGCGCCGAATCCGCAGGCGTACCCGGAGCAGGGTGCCTGGCCGGTGCCGGCGCCGTTCCACCAGCCGCCGGCGTACCCGGTGGTGGAGGAGCCGGAGCCGCGGGGCCGGAACCGGACGGCGGTGGCCGTGGTGGTCGGCGCGGCGGTGGTCGTGGTGGTGGCCGTGCTCGGTGTGGGCGTGGTGCTGCTCAACCGCGACGCGGCGCCACCGCCACCCGTGTCCGGTCCGTCGCCGGGGAAGCCGAAGGTGAGCGGCCCGCCCCCGGGTGATCTGCGGTTGCAGGACGAGGCCACGACGATCACGGTCACCTGGTCCGACCCGACGGACGGCGGGGTGCCGTTCGTGGTGGCCGGCGGTCGGGCCGGGCAGAAGCTGGGGGTGATGGCTACGGTCGACCCCGGGGAGACCCGCTACACGGTGAACGGGCTGAGCGCCAAGCTGGACTACTGCTTCACCGTCCTCGCGGTCTACTCGACGGACACGTACGCCACCTCGGGGCAGGTCTGCACCGACCGGAAGGGCGGTACGGGGACCCGCTGACCAGTTTGGTCCACGCACGACACGCTGGGTGTCCACAGGCGGACGGTCCGGGTACCACGGTCGTCGGGCGGCCCCTATGATGGCTCCCGGCTCTGGGGAGGGTCCACCCGTGCGTGGGCGCCTCCCGCACCGAGACGGGGAGGCATCCGGGAGTGGCCACCATCGAGGACGTCACGAGCACTGGGGCGCAGGCGTCCCGACCCCGTACCCGGATGCGGGGCGGGCTGGTCACCATCGGCGTCGTGGTCGCGCTGCTGGCCGCGATGGGGTTGACCGTGCTCGGGCTGGGCGCGGCCGACAACGCGGTGGCCAACTACGACGCGAGTTCGTGGTTGTGGAGCACCACCCGCAGCGAGATGGCCCGGGTCAACGGGCTGACCGCGCGGGTGGACACCCGGACGGAGGTGCCGGGGGCCCGCCGCCACCAGATGCAGGTGGCCCAGACGGACCGGCTGCTGATCCTGCGTGACCTGAACACCGGCCAGGTCAGCTCGCTGGACCTGGCCACCCTGCAGATCACCGCGACCACCCCGACGGCTCCCGGCCTCGGGGTGAGCGTGGCGCTGCACGAGGATTCCGCGTTCGTGGTCGACGCGGTGCAGGGCATCGTGCGGCAGCTCGATCCGCGGGCGCTGACCCCGGTGGGCGAGCCGGTCCGCTATCCGCCGGGTATCACCGGTGGGGCGTTCGACGGCGCGGGCCGGTTGTGGATCGCCGTCCCGGGCGAGGGCACGGTCTCGGCGGTCACCGCCGCCGAGCTGCCGGCCACGCCGGGCGCGGCGCCGCCGGCGGGTCTGAGCCCGAAGCGGGTCGAGACGTACGACGTTGCCGAGCCGAGCCACGAGCTGGTGGTGTCCACCCTGGACGACGGCGTCGCGGTGCTGGACCGCACCTCCGCGTCGCTGGTGACCGTGCAGGGCGGCCGGACGCAGCGGGCCAAGCTGACGATGACCGCCCCGGGCAGCCTGCCGCCGCGCACCAGCGGCCCGCAGGTGCCGGTCACGGTGGCCGGCACGCGGAAGGTGCACGTGGTCCGCGACGGTGGTGAGGTGCGGCAGTTCACCGTTCCCGGCGCGGGTGAGCGGCTCACCCCGGCGGTGGCGTGGGCGGGGCGGTTCTACGTCGCCGACGAGAACACCGGCGCGGTCTTCTCGTTCGACGCGAACGGGCAGCTGGTGGACACCATCAAGGGCTCCGGGCGGCCCGGCCCGATGGAGCTGGAGGTCCGCGAGAACCGCCTGTTCATCAACCCGCCGAACTCGTCGACCGCGCAGGTGGTGGACGACAAGAACCAGGTCCGCGACGTCAACAAGTACGCCAATGACGTGCTCGGCGGTGACCCGCCGCCGGCTCCCCCGCCGCCGCCCCCGCCGAAGAAGCCGAAGGTGGGCAAGCCGGGTGCGCCGCGGGCCGTCACGGCGGCCGCCGGTGACGCGTCGGCGCGGGTCAGCTGGCAGGCGGCGGCGGCGAACGGCGCCGAGATCACCAAGTACGTGGTGGAGGGCGCCGGCCAGCGCCACGAGGTGGGCGCGAACCAGCGTGCCCTGGAGGTCACCGGGCTGACCAACGGCGAGACGTACACGTTCGAGGTGCACGCGGTCAACGCCAAGGGCGACGGACCGGCCCGCAAGAGCAACCCGGTCACCCCCACGGCGGAGGTGCCGGACCCGCCGGCCAGCGTCACCGCGCAGGCCCGGCCGGACGGCACGGTGCTGGTGAAGTGGCCCGCCGCCAACGGCCAGGGCAACACGGTCGCCAGGTACGCGGTCACCGCCACCTCCGCCGGCGCCACCGCCCCGGCCGGCGAGTCGCGCAAGACCGAACTGGTGATCCCGGCCGGCCAACTGGAGTACGGCACCCAGTACGCGTTCACGGTGGTCTCGGTGACCGACAAGGGCGCTGGTTCGAAGGCCTCGCCGGTGAGCAACACGGTGGTGCCGTTCGCGGCCCCGGCCGCGCCGACCGAGCTGCACGCGGCCACGGTCGCCGACCAGCCGGGCACCATCTCGGTGCAGTGGGCGCCTTCGGTCGACAACGGCCGCCCGGTCACGAAATACCTGGTGGACGTGGGCGGGAAGACCAGCGAGGTGACCGACACCCAGACCACGGTCGGTGGTCTCGGCAACGGGCAGAACGTCACGGTGAAGGTGAAGGCGGTCAACGAGGCCGGTCCCGGCGCGGAGGCCAGCACCACCGCCCGGACGGTCGCCGTGCCGCGGGTCACCGTGACCGGCTCGTCGGCCGACGCCACCTCGGTGACGGTGTCGTTCACCGTGGACGCGGGCGGCGGCAAGGCCACCTGCTCGGCGACCACGGGCGGGCAGACCGCGACCGGAAACTGCTCCAGCCTGCGAGTGACCGGCCTGACGCCGGGCACCGCGTACACGGTGACGGTGACCGCGACCAACGCGGCCGGCAAGGGCACCGCCACCCGGGCCCAGGGCACCGACCCGCTGTACGGGATCGCGACCTGCAACAACGGGCCCTCCGGTGACCAGCGCACCTACTGCAACGCCGACGTGGCCGGCCGCAACGGCAACGAGATCTTCTCCGTGCCGCATCAGGTCAACGGAAAGCAGGTCGGCTGGGCGTCACCCGGCACCCGGCTCCGCGCGTACTGCCGGGTCCAGGGCGAGAACATCGACGCCTGGATCTACAACAACAACAAGCAGAGCACCTGGTGGGTGCAGGTCGAGTACTCGGGACGGAACTACATCCCGTGGGCGTGGCTGAACCTGGAGGGCGGCGACAACATCAACCTCCTGCCCACCTGCTGACCGCGTCACCGTCTCGAGGAGCACCCGCGCACGTGAACACCCAGGAACCGCTCACCCAGCCGGAGGTGCAGGGCTTCGCCGCCCTCGCCGCCCGGCTGGCGGAGAACGTCAACGCGGTCGTGCTGGGCAAGCCGCAGGTGGTCCGGCTGGCGCTGACCGCGCTGTTCGCCCAGGGGCACGTCCTGCTCGAGGACGTGCCCGGGGTCGGCAAGACCACCCTGGCCCGGGCGATCGCGGCGACGGTCAAGGGTCAGTGGCGGCGCATCCAGTTCACCCCGGACCTGCTCCCCTCGGACGTGTCCGGGGTGACCATCTTCAACCAGGCCACCCGGGGCTTCGAGTTCCATCCGGGCCCGGTCTTCGCCAACATCGTCATCGCCGACGAGATCAACCGGGCGTCGCCGAAGACCCAGTCGGCGCTGCTGGAGGTGATGGAGGAGCGGACGGTCACCGTGGACGGCGTACGGCACCCGGTGCCGCAGCCGTTCCTCGTGGTGGCCACCCAGAACCCGGTGGAGATGGACGGCACCTACCGGCTGCCCGAGGCGCAGCTCGACCGGTTCCTCGTGAAGCTCTCCGTCGGCTATCCCGACGAGGCGGTGGAGGTGGAGGTGCTGCGCGGCGCCACGGTCCGCTCCCCCGACTCGCTCAGCGCGATCACCGACACCGCCACCATCGGGGAGATGGTCCGGATGGCCCGGCGGGTGCACATCGCCGAGCCGCTCTACGCGTACGCGGTGCGGCTGGCCGCGGCCACCCGCAACCACCCGCAGGTCCGGGTCGGGGTGAGCCCCCGGGGCGTCATCGCACTCACCCGGGCGGCGTGCGCGTACGCGCTGATCGACGGGCGCGGCTGGATCATGCCGGAGGATCTGAAGACCCTGACCGAGCCGGTCTTCGCGCACCGGCTGCTGCTCACCCCGGACGCCCAGGTACGCGGGGTGACCGCCGCCGAGGTGCTGCGCCAGGCGGTCGCCTCGGTGCCGGTGCCGCTGCCGTCGGGCCAGCCCGCCCCGGTGCACGGCTGAGCCGTGGGGATCACCGCCCGCGGCGTCGGGCTGCTCGTCGCCGCCGTCGTGCTGCTCGGCGTCGGCTTCCGGTACGCGTACCCGGAGCTGACCGTGCTCGGCGCGGCGGCCGGCGTCGCCGTCGGGTACGCCGCGGTCACCGCCGCCTGGCGGCCGCGGCTGGCAGTCGACCGGGTCGCCGACCCGGACCGGGTGACCCGAGGTGAGCCGGCCGCCATGACGCTGACGGTCCGCAACACCGGCCGGCTGCGGGCGGCGAACCTGGTCGCCGAGGACCGCTGCGGCGGACGCCTCGTCCCGGTGCCGCTGCTGCGGCTGCGTCCCGGCCGGGACACCGAGGTCCACTACGACGTGCCGACCCACCGCCGGGGCGTGGTGCCGGTGGGGCCGCTGCGGGTCACCCGCCGCGACCCGCTGGGCCTGGTCGCGTTGGCCCGCTCGTACGGGGGCACGGTGCCGGTCTGGGTGCACCCACGGATCCACCCGCTGACGGCAGTGCCGACCGGGGCCGGCCGCAGCCTGGACGGGCGGACCGACAGCGTCCCGCACGGCTCGATCACCTTCGACTCGCTGCGGGAGTACGTGGTCGGCGACGAACTGCGCCGGGTGCACTGGCGGACCAGCGCCCGGGTGGGCGAGCTGATGGTGCGGGAGAACGTGGACACCAGCCTGCCCCGGATCGTGGTGGTGCTGGACAACCGGGCGGCCGCCCATCCGGAGCGGGTGGACGGGGTCGCCGAGTCGTTCGAGTCGGGCTGCGAGGCGGCCGCGTCGGTGGTGGCCGCCGCAATCCGGGAGGACCTCCCGGTGAGCCTGCTGCTGGTCGCGCCTGACGACGACTCGACCGGCGGCGGGCCGCTGGACCGGCTCGCCGCGGTGGAGCTGGCCGACCGGGGGGCCGACGCGCTGCGTACCGCGCTGAGCCGGCTGCGGCAGGAACGGCTCGGCGACACCCTCGTCTTCCTCACCGGGCCGGGTGCCCGCAGCGAGCTGGGGTACGTGGGCGCGCTGCGCGGGGCGTACCCGTCGGTGGTGGTGGGGATGTTCGGCGCGGCCGACCCGACGCCGGCCGGCGCGGCGGGCCTGGTGGTGGTCGACGCGGCCGACGGCGCGGAGTTCGCCGCCGAGTGGGACGGGATCCGCCGGTGGTGACGGTGTCCCCGGCCCAGGCCCGCGCGGACGGACCGGGCGCGCCGGCCGGAGATGACGCCGGGCCAGGCGGACGGTGGGCCCGGCTGCTGCGGGTGGTGCCGGTGCCGCTGGCGCTGATCACGATGATCGCCCTGGCCGGCGTGGTGCTGGGCCGGGTGTACGCGGGTCCGCTGCTGACCCGGCTGGTGATCGGCGCGGCGGTCGGCTCGGTGCTGGTGAGCGTGGCCGCCCGGCGGCTGCCGTCGTGGCTGGTGGCGCCCGTGTCGGTGGCCGCCCTGGCCGGGTGGACGGCGCTGTCGTTGCGGCTGGCGGCAAGCCACGCCGGGCTGCCCGGCAGCCTCGGCGAGGTGACCGCGGACGCCGCGCGCAACGCGATCCCCCGGCTGCTCACCGCGATGATCCCGGTGGAGCCGGCGCCCGACACCGTGCTGGTGCCACTGGTCGCCGCCTGGCTGGCCGGGCTGACCGCCGCCGAGGTGGCGCTGCGGACCGGCCGGGTGCTGCTCGGCTACCTGCCGCCGCTGCTGCTCTACGCGGGCGCGGTCTACGTAGTCGGGCCGAACGCAGACCCGGCAGTCTGGCCGACCGTGCTGTTCGCCGCGGTCGCCGCGGCCGGTCTGGCGATGCCGTCCGGGCAGCGCACCCCGGCCTCGGCCGACCCGGCGGCCGGCCTGGCCCCGGCGGTACGCGCAGCGGTGCGGCTGCGGCTGCTCGCGGCGAGCGCGGCCGGGGTGGCGGTGGTGGTCGCCCTGGCTGCCCTGCTCGCCCCGGTGGTGGCCGGCCAGGTGGACGACCGCCCGGTCGACCCGCGCCGGTACGTGGAACCGCCGCAGGTGGAGTCGCTGGACGAGAACCCGCTGATCCGGATCTCCGGTTGGGCACTGAACCCGGACCAGCAACTGCTGGACGTGCGCACCGAGCAGGACGCTCCGGAGCAGGGCGCCCGGATCCGGCTCGCGGTGCTCAGCGACTACGACGGGGTGACCTGGCGGGTCGGCGCCACCTATCGCAACGCCGGACGGATCCTGCCCGCCACGCCCACGGACACCACCACCGACACGGTGCGCCAGGAGATCACCGTGGCCGACCTGACCGGGCGGCTGCTGCCCGCCGTACCCACCCCGCGTGAGGTGACCGGCGCCCGGGTGGCGTACGACCCAGCGACCGGGACGCTGATCCGGCCGGAAGGCCTGACCCCCGGGCTGCGCTACACCGTCACCTCGGCACGCGAGCGCCCGGACACGAACCTGCTCGCCACGGCGAACGTACCGGCCGGCGACCCGGTGGCCCGGGTGCTGCGGGTGCCCGACGGGGCACCGGAGCAGCTACGCCGGCTGGCCACCCAGCTCGCCGAGGAGAACGGCGCCCCCTACGCCCGCGCCGCGGCGATCCAGGACTTCCTGGCCGAGCACTACCGGGTGACCGCGGACGCGCCGAGCGGGCACGCGTACCCCAACCTGGCGTTCTTCCTGTTCGGCCCGCGCAACGGCGGCGGGCAGCGGGGCACCTCCGAGCAGTTCGCCGCGGCGTTCGCGGTGCTCGGCCGGCTGGCCGGCCTGCCCACCCGGGTGGTGGTGGGCTTCACCCCCAAGGGCGACGGGCCGGTCCGCGCGGCGGACGCCCTCGCCTGGCCGGAGGTGCTCTTCGAGGGCGTCGGCTGGGTGCCGTTCGACCCGATGCCGCGGCCGGACGAGGAGCCGCGCCCGGTGGAGGAGGACTTCCGCCCACCCCCGGACGACCCGCCCCCGTCGCAGGTGCCCGAGCCGACGGCGGAGCCCACCGCGACTCCTCCGGCCGAGGCCGCACCCGGTCCCGCAGCCGGCCGGCGTGGGCCGGGCACGGCGGTACTGGCCGGCGCCGGCACGGGCGCTCTGGTGCTGCTGATCGGGCTGGCGCTGCTGGCGCTGGCCACGCTGCGCCGGAACCTGACCCGGGCCCGGCTGGAACGGGGTGACCCCGGCCGGCGCATCGCCGGCGCCTGGCGGGAGCTGACCGACGCGCTGCGGCTGGCCGGTCACCCGGCCGGCGACGACCTGGCGGCGGCCGAGGTGGCCGCGCAGGCCCGCCGCACCCTGGCCGAGGCCCGGGCGGCTCTCGCCGGGGGCGGTGGCCCGGTGGTACCGGACGGCGACCCCTCGTCCGGGTCGAATGGTGCGGTCGCAGACCTGCCGGGCGGGGAGTTCGACGAGTTGGCCCGGCTGCTCAACCAGGTGGCGTTCGCCCCGGGCACCGCGACACCCGATCAGGCGGACCGGGCGGCGACGCTGGCCGGTGGATACGTCTCGGCACTGCGCGACGCCCGGCCCTGGTGGCGGCGGCTGCTGTGGCGGGTACACCCCGGCCCGCTGCGGTGGCGCCGCTGACCACGCGTGCGCCGGCGAGCGCCGGTAGCCGGGCGGCGTGGGCCCATCTTTTGGCCGGCGTCGCCAAAAGTTCTGCCGCTCTGATCGAAATATCTAGACACATCTATAAAACTTTCATAGTGTGACCGCGCGGCCCGAGAGCGCTCTCTCGATGATCCATCGGCGCCGGACGTGGAGGTGTGCTCGACGACGCGGGCCGGCATCGGGGCAACCTCGGCTGCGGCGCGGAGGCGCGCGCCCTGCCTGACGGTTCGGTCAGGAAGGGGATCCACATGAAGCGACCCCACCCCACTCGTCGATGGCGACCAACGGCGGCCGCCCTCCTCCTGCTCACTCCGGGGCTCATCGGGGTCGCCGCGGCGACCCCGGCCGCGGCGGCGATCAACCCCGCAGACTTCCAGCAGGTCACGCTGGCCAAAGGCGTGGCCGAGACCGGTGAACCCATGGCACTCGCGGTGCTGCCGGACCGCTCGGTGCTGCACACCGCGCGCAACGGCACCCTGCGCCGCACCGACGCCGCCGGCAACACATCGGTGATCGCGAACATCCCCGTCTACACGCACGACGAGGAGGGCCTGCAGGGCGTCGCCGCCGACCCGAACTTCGCCAGCAACCGCAACATCTACCTCTACTACGCGCCGCCGCTGAGCACCCCGGCCGGCGACGCGCCTGCCACCGGTACCGCCACCGACTGGGCGACCTGGACCGGGGTCAACCGCCTGTCCCGGTTCACCCTGAACGCCGACTACACGGTCAACATGGCCAGCCAGGCCACCGTCCTGGAGGTGCCCACCAGCCGCGGCATGTGCTGCCACGTCGGCGGCGACCTCGACTTCGACGCGGCCGGCAACCTGTACCTGTCCACCGGCGACGACACGAACCCGTTCGAGTCGTCCGGCTACACGCCGATCGACGAGCGCACC
>NZ_JBEYSO010000052.1:0-31780 GCF_040642675.1 Micromonospora sp. NPDC047738 | reverse complement strand
CCCGGCTGCAAGGCCGAGCACGACCGGGACATCAACGCTGCCAAGAACATCCTCGCCGCCGGGCTGGCGGAGAGGTAAAACGCCTGCGGAGCTGATGTAAGACCTCAAGGGAAAATCCTCCCGGAAAGGCAGTCGGCAATGAAACAGGAACCCTCACGGGCAACCGTGGGAATCCCGGCTCCTTCAGGGCCGGGAGGATGTCAAGACAACCTGATCGAGGACTTCCACCTGGAGGACTTCACCGTCCCTGCGGTGCGCGGCAGCGTCCTTCACGGCCTTAACCTCGAGGGGCTTTCGAGCGGCAACGTATACCGACGGGGTCTCATGGAGACAGGCCTCTTCGATACGCATCGACAACTTCCCTTCGAGAACCTCCGCACCGACATCACCGTCACCAACAAGGATGCGGGCGTCGGAGGCGCAGGCGACGCTGGGCCCTACTTCGGATGCCGCATCGTCCACTGGGGCATCCGAGTCACCAACGACAAAAACTTGGGCATGGAGGTTTCCGACGTGGCACCAGCCTCCCTCACCGCAGGGATTACCGGCCTCACCAGCCCTGGTTCGGGTGGGCTCGACAAACCGTCTACTCACGGATCATTCACCGGAGACATCGAATCCGAGAGCCTCGACTTCGGCACGGACCTTGGCCAGGGGAGTGACCTCCTTGACCTCCAGCGTGCCATTGCAGCCGTGTAGTCGTTACGACTTGGCGCGCGATAGCTGAGCGGCTCCGGTTCGGTCATGGAAGCGGCCGTGCGGTGCGATCTTGATGTGTCGTCAGGATGGGCCCGCACGGCCGTGTCGCATCGCATCTTCACCGGGATCCTGCACCGCAGACCGACCAAGCTGATCACCGAGTGGGCCGCAGCAGTGCGGCGCGTTCTCCAACACCCCGACCGGCACGTCCGCGAGCGGCCAGCGACGCCCTCGGCTCGGCCGGCGGGCCGGCGGCGGTCGACGCGCTGCTGGCGTTGGCTGCCGACGAGGACCCGCAATTGCGGGTCCAGGCCGCCGACGCGCTCCCGAAAGTGGTCGACTCGGACTCCCGCACGACGCCGCAGCCGGCAACGCGGGCGCGAGACGACGAAGCCGCGGTCCGGCGGCCACCATCAGCGGACTGGCCAGCACCGGTCGCAGGCCATCACACGAGGAACAGCTCCTGCTCGAGTTGACGGAGACCCGGCCCCGATAGTCCGCCGGCGGATCGCGGTCGTGGCGCGACGTCTCGCGCCCTGCCGCCGCCCCGACCGAGCCTCGCATGATGGGTTGGCGAAACCGCGTCGGATCCTTGACGCCATGGTCGTCCCTCCACGTGTCGTCTAACGAGCCCGTGGGTCGGCCGAGATGTTGGCCGTGGGGCGCACGTGGCACAGCTCGACGAGGCCGGTCGGGTAGGCGGCGCGGAGTCTGACCCGCCGCCTACCCGGCGCCCTAGCCCTTGGTGGCGCCGCCGGTGAGCCCTTTGACAAAGTGCTTCTGAAGCGCGAGATAGAACGCGAGTACCGGGAGCGTCGCCAGGAACATCAGCGCGAAGACCGAGCCGAAGTCGGACTGGTATTGGCCGATTGAGCGGTAGACACCGGTCGTCACGGTCGTGCCGCGCCCGGGGCCAAGGATGATCAACGGGTCGATGAAGTCGTTCCAGATCCACACTCCCAGGAAGATCATCACGCTGGCGCTGGCCGGCCGCAGCAGTGGGAACACCACGCGCCAGAACACCTGGGCGCGGCGCGCCCCGTCGACCTTTGCGGCCTCCTCGAGTTCGATGGGTATGCCGCGGATGAAGCCGGCGAAGACGAACATCCCGAAAGGCAGGTAGTAGCCGACGTTGAACAGCACCAGCCCCTGCACCGTGGCCATCAGGTGGCCGGCTCGCAGAACATCGGTGATGGGGATGAGGATCACCTGCGGCGGGATCATCAGCCCGGCGAGCAGAACCAGGGTCAGCGCCCTCGCCCACCGGCTGCGGCTGCGGGCGAGGTAATGGCCCAGCATCGCCGACAGCACGATCAGGACGACCACGGAGACGGTCGTGACGATGACGCTGTTGGTGAGGCTGACCCAGAACAGGTGGTCCGGTCGGGTCAGCACGGCCTTGATGTTGTCCACCGTCGGCGGCCAGGGCAGTGACGCCGGGGAGCCGGAGATCCGGTCGCCGCGCTTGAACACGTTCGTCAGGACAAGGTACAGCGGCACGAAGAACAGCGCGGTGAGGGTGAGTGCCGTCGCCGGGCGTATCCAGGGGATTCGGTCTTTCACAGGTCGATCTCCCTTCTTCGCAGGATCCAGAGGGCGACCGCCGTTGTGACGCCGACGATCACGAGCATGGCGACGGCCATCGCGGAGGCGTAGCCGACGTGGTTCGCGTCGAAGCCGGTCTGCAACACGTCGAACGCGATGGTCGCGGTGGTACCGGCACCCGGGCCGCCGTTGGTGATCACCTTGATGTAGTCGTAGGTCTTGAATGCCGAGATCAGCAGGACGACGGTGTTGATCGTCAGCGCGGGCGCGAGCAGCGGCCAGGTCACCGCCCGGAACCGGCGTATCGGCCCGGCGCCGTCGATGGAGGACGCTTCCTGCAATTCCACCGGTACGCCCTGCAGCCCCGCCAGGTACACCACGACGCAGAAGCCGAGCATCTGCCAGGAGATGATCGACGCTACCGAGTACAGCGCGTAGTCGGGATCCGACAACCAGGCGGGCGGTTGGTGGACGCCGAGCGCCCGCAACGCCTGGTTCACCAGCCCGTCGGTGTCGAGGAGGCGAGTCCAGATGACGCTGACGACGACCGAGCTGAGGATCATCGGCGTGAAGAACACGCTACGCATCGCGTTGTAGAACCGGCCGGGCTTGTCCAACAGCAGCGCGACCAGCAGCCCCAGCACGTTAGGAACGATCACCACAATCAGCGTCAGGATCGTGGTGACCCGCAGCGCCGTGTGGAATTGCTCGTCGTGCAGCAGCATCCAGTAGTTGCGCAGCCCGACATAGCGTCGCGGCGGGTTGAACGGGTTCGCGTTGGTCAGGCTGTATGCGAAGCTCATCGCGATCGGTGCCAGCACGAAGCAGGCGTACACCAGGACACCGGGGGCGCCGAAGACCGCGAAGTGCGCGAGCTTTTCCCAGACCGCTCCGCGTCGGTGCCGGGTCGCCGGGCCGCCCACCTGCTTGCGGGCGGCCGGCGGGCCGGTCGGTATCTCCGTGTGCTGGACCACCTCAGCTCGCCTTGGCCCATTCGGTGTCGAGGTACGTGGCCGCCTCTGCGGCGGTCTTCCGGCCGGTGATCAGGTCCTGTGCCGCCGCGTCGACCTTGTTGGCCATGCCCGGGAGCAGGCCATCGTCAGCGGTCTCCCACCGGAAGGCGTGCACGACCGCGTTCTGCGAGACGGCCTGCTGGTAGAGGTCGTAGCCCGCCTTGTAGACGGCGCCCGTGTCGGCCGGCGGTGTGTAGCCCTTGATGGCCGGGATCAGACCGTCGGCCTTCACCGAGGCGTCCAGCTGGGCCTTGTCGAGCTGGAAGGCCAGCGCGAAGCGCTTGGCGGCGTCAAGGTTCTGCGCCTTCGCGCTCACGATCATGCCGCCACCGGTATAGGCCGGGACGACCAGGCGCCCGTCGGCGGTCGGGAAGTTGAAGACGCCGATGTCGAACGGGTGCTTGGCATCGGCGTTGGCGGCAAACCAGTTGCCCATCGGGTACATCGCGCCCTTGCCGTCCAGAAACGCCTGCTCGGTCGCGGCGTAGTCGCGGGACACGTCGGACTTTGCGATGTAGCCCTTCTGAGCCAGCTCCGCGAACTTGGCCAGGGCCGCGGTGAAGTCCGGGTCGCTGAACTTCACCTTGTCGGCCCGGCGCTGGGTCAGCCAGTCCGGGGTCTTGCCGTAGACGTCGACACTGACGATTCCGGACAGGATCATCGACGAGGCGAAGGTGTCCTTGCCGCCACCCGCCACGAACGGTGTGACACCGGACGCCTTCAGCTTTGCGCAGGCGTCGAGTAGCTCGCTCCAGTTCGTCGGCGGCGCGGTGATGCCGGCGTCGGCGAACATCTTCTTGTTGTAGTAGACCGGCGGGATCGTCTGGGTGTTGGCCGGAAGCTGGAAGTACTTGCCCTTGATCGGGTTGGCGGTCGGGTAGACGAAATCCTTCAGTTCCTCGGGCTGCCATGCGTAGAGGTTGCCCGCCTCGGCGAACCCGGCCGGCGAGACCGCGATCATGACGTCCGGGAACTGCCCGGACTGCAGCAGTTGCTTGGCGTAGTCGGTGCGCCCGTCGGCAGTGGGCGCCACGAGCTTGGTCACCTTGATGTCCGGGTTCTTGTCGGTGACGCGCTTGATCGCGGCGTCCCAGTAGGCAGGGGTGAGGTTGGGCGTCTCGAAGGTCAGGAACGTGATGGCCTTCGTCCCCGATCCGTTGTCTGTGCTGGTGGTGCTGCAGCCTTGCAGCGCAGCGCCGGCGATGAGCGTTGCCGCGACAGAGAGCGCCTGTCGTCTTGTCAGCGATGTCATGGGGGGTGTCCTTCCAAGCGCCGAGGGTGGTGGGACGGGCCGGGATGGGGGCGGGGCCCGCCGTGAACGCGCGTACATTGCTGAGCGACGGGGACGTTACGCCGCACGTACTGCGGCGTCAACGGGTTGAAGAGGTAACAGTCCGCGACTGTTGACGGGCTTCATTCGACGGCCTGATACTGACGTCCGATCTGATGTACGCGCGTTCAAGCACGACGGAACGCGCGCTCGCCGCGTCTGCCAGGGCGGCGGTTGACGAGCCGAATCGGAAGGTGGGCGATGGCCACGAGCGAAGAGGTGGCACGCCTCGCGGGAGTCTCGCGGGCGACGGTTTCGCGCGTCCTCTCAGGCACGGCGAAGGTCAGGGACGCCACCCGGATCCGCGTGGAGGCTGCCGCAGCAAGCCTCGGGTACCAGCCGGACGTGGCGGCGCAGAGCCTGTCCGGCGCCCGCTCGAAGGTGATCGCTTTGGGCTTCTTCGCCAACGACATCTGGACGCTGTCCGAGCTGACCCGGCCGCAGTACCACTTCTACCTCAACGTCCTGCACCACATTGAGGCGGCGACCGCCGAAGCCGGCTACGACCTGCTCGTGCCCTCGCGCCCGACCAGTGCGGCCAGCGACAGCTATGTCCGGCTGCTGCGCTCCCGGCGGGTGGCCGGCACCATCATGGTCGCCTGCCCGCCGGGCGACGTACGGATCCAGGCATTGGTCGAGTCCCGGCTGCCGACGGTCTTCGTCGACGCGGTCGGCACGGGGCTGCGCGCCACCTCGGTGGCATCGGACAACGCTGACGGGGCCCGACAGGTCACCGAGCACCTGCTGGGGCTGGGCCACCGCCGGATCGCCCGGATCACCGGCACCGAGACCGACCCCGCCGGCCGCGATCGGCTGGCCGGGATCCGCGCGGCGCTCGCGGCGGCCGGCGTCCCCGAAGACCCAGGTCTCGCCCGCAAGTCGGACTGGTCCACGGAGGGCGCCTACCGCGCCGCACTCGATCTGTTGGCGACCCGGCGGGACTTCACGGCGGTCGTCGCCGAGAGCGACATGATGGCGATCGGCATCCTGCGCGCGTTGAACGAGCACGGCCTGCGCGTGCCCGATGACGTATCGGTGACCGGGTTCGACGACATCGACCTGTCCGCGTACATCCTGCCGCCGCTGACCACGGTGCGGCAGGACACCCAGGCCATGGGCTCCGCGGCCGTCACGGCGCTGCTGGACATCATGCAGGGCGCGACGCCGCCGCCGATCGTGCTGCCCACCGAGGTAGTCGTCCGCCACTCGACCGCCGCCCCGCGCCCATGACGGCCGTAGGGAGCGGTGGCGACACCTCGCGACAGAGCCCCGACGTCGTCGTGCTGACCGCCGCCGGCACAGCGCTGATCCTGGATATCACCGGCCACCGGGTACCCCGCGTCCTGCATTGGGGTGCCGACCCAGGGGCCGTGGACAGCTTCGACGAGCTGGTCCTCGGCAGCTTGCCATCGCCCCCGGTGGCGTCCGTCGAGGTTCCGGTGCTGCTGCGGCTGATACCTCAGCAGTCCGACGGCTGGGTCGGGCGGCCAGGTATCGCAGGACACCGGGACGGTCGCTTCCCGCATCTGCGCCTGGAGCTGGTACGGCCGGTCACCGTCGAGACCGACGACGAAGGCGGCGGCGTACGGATCGAGGCGCGCGACGCGGAGGCCGCCGTATCGGTCCGCACCGAGGTCCGGATGGACAGATCCGGCGTCGTGCGAATCCGCCATGAGGTGGTCAACGACGGCCCGGAGGTGTTCGCGCTTGGATCCGTAGTCTGTCTGCTCCCGGCCGGGAACCATGCGACCGAAGTGCTCGACTTCAGCGGGCGCTGGTCTCGGGAACGTGCTCCCCAGCGGGGTCCTCTGCGACACGGACTGGCCGCCCGCGAGTCCCGCCGCGGCCGCACCGGCCACGACGCTACCGGCCTCATGGTGGCCGGTGAGTCCGGCTTCGGGTTCGGCCACGGCGAAGTTTGGGCGGTGCACGCCGGATGGAGCGGCGACCACGTTCACTACACCGAACGGCTACCCGAGCACGGACCGGTCCTCGGTGCCGGGGAGCTGCTCGCCGCGGGCGAGATCAGGTTGGCCCACGGCGAGTCTTATCAGAGCCCGTGGATCTACTTCGCCTGGTCGGGCGATGGGCTCGACGGGCTCGCCGACCGCATGCACCAGCACCTGCGCGACCGGCCGAGTCATCCCCGCACGCCCAGGCCGGTGATGCTGAACACCTGGGAGGCGGTCTACTTCGACCACCAGCTTGACAAGCTCAGCGAGCTCACCGAGCGCGCGGCCCGCGTCGGGGTGGAACGGCTCGTCCTGGACGACGGCTGGTTCGCTGGGCGCCGCGACGACACGGCCGGCCTCGGCGACTGGACGGTCGACCGGTCGGTGTGGCCTGAAGGGCTGCACCCGCTGGTGAAGCAAGCCAAGGCCTTGGGCATGCAGGTGGGTCTTTGGGTCGAGCCGGAAATGGTGAACCCCGACTCCGACCTCGCTCGAGCCCATCCGGACTGGTTGCTGTCGGCGCCTGGCCGCGCCGCCCTTCCGCACCGCTCGCAGCAGGTGCTCGACCTGGCCAGGCCCGAGGCGTACGCCCACATCCTGGCCTGCTTGGACGCGCTGGTTGACGAATACGAACTCGACTACTTGAAGTGGGATCACAACCGCGATCTGTTGGAGGCGGTCCACGCCGGGACCGCTGGCGTTCATGCGCAGACCCTCGCCGTGTACCGGCTCCTGGACGAGCTCCGGGACCGGCATCCCAGGCTGGAAATCGAGTCGTGCTCCTCCGGCGGCGCGCGGATCGACTACGGCATCCTTGAGCGCACCGACCGAGTGTGGGCCTCCGACACCATCGACCCGCTGGAACGGCAGGCGATCCAGCGTTGGACCGGACTGCTGCTACCGCCCGAACTGGTCGGCTGCCACGTCGGCGCAGCCACCGCCCACACCACAGGACGCACCACCGAACTCGCCTTCCGGCTGGCGACCGCGTTGTTCGGGCACGTAGGCATTGAATGGGACCTCACCGCCTGCACCGACGCCGAACTCGACGAGCTGGCCGCCTGGGTCCGTCTGCACAAGCGACTCAGGCCCCTGCTGCACACCGGACGGACCGTCCACGCCGACCACCCGGATCCGAGCGTCTGGCTGCACGGCGTCGTCGCGGCCGACCGACGGCACGCCGTGTTCAGCCTGGTCCAGCTGACCACTTCGACCGATTCCGTCCCGGCCCGGCTCCGATTCCCGGGCCTGAATCCGGACTTCCGCTATTCCGTCAGGATTTGCCCGGAGATCGGCGTGCCGACTGGTTACCCCGCGCGTCCCGTCCCCTGGCTCGCACGGGGATCGATCCGCCTTCCGGGATCTGCGTTGTCCACCGTCGGGCTGGCCGCGCCATTGCTCGATCCGGCCCAGGCTGTGGTCCTGGAGCTCAGAGCGGAGTGAGGCACATACATCGGATCAATGATCGGATCTGGCCTCCGCTTTGCGATGATGACGGTTCTTGTCATTGACAGACATCGGATCTTCTCTGCATACTGCCGGCTTGGAGGCCCCGGGCCTGACGTCGGTGGTCGCCGCTCAAGGAGTTCGGATGGCCAAGGAGTTGATGTGAGACGTTATGTAATCGGGGTGGTGTCCACGCTCGCGATGGTGGCCGCCCCCACGGCCGTTCCCGCGCACGGCGCGGCCGGCAATTTCAAGGTGCCGCAGGCGGTGCTCGACCATCTCGGCCAGGACGACTGGGCCAAGCTCCAGCAGATCCTGTCCGGCATCGCCGGCTCGGTGACGTCCCCGCTCAAGATCAGCGACGTCAACAAGGGCAGCTACACGACGGGGCAGTTGATGGGCAACGGCGACATCGGCGCCGTCGCGGCCGGGGTGTCCACCACCTCCCAGCAGTTCTACTTCGGCAAGAACGACTTCTGGGGCACGCTGCACGCCCAAGGCAACGCGGTCAAGGACAACCAGGGCATTCTCTCCGGCGGCGGGCTGGACGTCTGGCCGACGACCGGGGCGGGCACCAACGCGGCGAGCGCGTTCAAGATGAAGCAGGACATCCTCAACGCCGAGGTCACCACGAGCCTGGAGCTCAAGGACGACCAAGGTGCCGATGCTCCGATCCAGCTGACCTCCTGGACCGCCGACACCGCGAACGTCTTCGTCACCGAGATCCGCAACAGCGGCACCGGGCCGGTGACGCTGCGGACCAAGCAGTGGGTCCCGGCGATGGCGTACGCGAGCGCGAGCGCGACCGACCTGACCGATGCGCAGAAGACCTACCCGTACACCGGGGGAGTTGATTCCTCGTCGTCCAGTCCCGTCCTCTGGACGACGCGGGACAGCACCACCACCAACACGAGCGGCTACCGCAGCCGGATGGCGACCGCGACGACCCTTGTCGGTGCCGCGCTCGTGAACCCCCGCCAGGAAATCGAAGCGAACGACTACTACGACAGCAACAAGGGCAAGTACTACAACTCGCTGGGGGAGTCCGGGAACTTCACCGTCGCGCCGGGCGCTACCGCGTCCCTGGTTACCTACCTGACCAGCAGCAGCGGTGACTACAACGCGATCAAGAGCGTCGCGGACGTGCAGCAGGACGCCGTGGACGGGGTCCGCGGGTACGCGTCGCAGAGCACCATCGACCAGCTCAAGGCCGAGCACCAGGCCTGGTGGAAGAACTACTGGCTCCGCAGCTACGTCCAGTTCCCCGATCCCGAGGTGGCCCAGTACTACTACGGGTCGCTGTACGTGCTCGGCAGCTCGAACCGGCCGACGAGCGCGAACGGGAAGGTGAACCCGCAGAACCTGCCGGGCTCGATGTACGGCGAGTGGGTTCTCGCGGACAACGTCGGCTGGGGCGGCCGGTACTTCCTCAACTACAACCAGCAGGCCCAGTACTACGCGTCGGGCTCAATCAACCGCATCGAAACTGAAGTGCCGTTCAACCGGGTCATCGCCTACGACCTGCCATGGCAGCAGAACAACGCCGCCGCACAGGGACATGACGGCGCGGTGCACGTCCGGACGCTGTCCCCGTTCCACCTGATGGCGAGCGCCCAGCCGGCACTGAGCCCGAAGGCGTCCGTGCCGGTGTACGGGTTCAACGCATCGTCCACGGACCAGAAGTCGAACGGCTACTTCGCCGCGATCAACATGGTCTCCTACTACGAATACACGCTGGACGACCAGTACCTGCGCACGGTGCTCTATCCGCACCTGAAGCAGCTGCTCACGTTCTACAGCTCCTACGTACTGAAGCAGGACGACGGGAACGGGCAGTACCACTACTCGGTGATCGGTTCGTCGATCCACGAGGGCGACGCCGCCGACATCAATCCCGACCTCGACATGGGTGCGATCAAGTTCCTGTCCAAGTTCCTGTCCGCACACGCCACGGCGATGGGCGAGGCCCCAGCCACCGTCGCGCGCTGGAAGGACCTGGCAGACCACACGGCGTTCCCGGAAGCCATGCTGCCCAAGGGCATCTTCTCCGCGAACACCAACGACAACTTCGTCCCGACGCTGCTGGCCACGGATTACCAGTCGCCGAACCAGGCGCACGTCGACATGATCGAGCCGGGCGACCAGCCGGTCGAGCTCGAGGGCGTGGTGTTCCCCTTCGAGAACGTGCAGCAGCTCGACGGCGACCCGGAACTGCTCGGCAAGGTCCGGAACACGCTGGAGTACATGAACTCCTGGGCCGCCACCGGGTTCGCCGGCTGGAACAGCCAGAACAACGGCTTCCCCAAGGTGTACCCGATCGCGGCGCGGGCCGGCTGGCCGGCCGCGGACCTGCTGGCTAAGTTCAAGACCGCCCTCAAGGCCAAGCTGCGCACCAGCAACCTGACCTACTACGGCAGCGGTGGCGCGGTCGAGACCGTCGGCGCGATGGAGGGCGTCAACTCGATGCTGCTGCAGAGCAGCACCACGCCCGATGTCCCGACGACCCTGTCGGTGTTCCCGAACTGGGACCGGACCCAGTCGCTGAGCTACGAGCGGCTGGGCGCCAAGGGCAACGTCGAGGTGTCGAGCGCGTACGACGCGACCACGGGCTCGGTGTCCTACGTGGACCTGACCAGCAAGCGGGACGGGAAGGTCTCGCTGGTCAACCCGTGGGCCACGGGCCGCCCGGTCATCCAGGTGGTCAACGCTAACAAGACGCTGGGTGAGCGCGTCGAGTACGACGTGCACAGCGGCAAGCTCGTGTTCAACGCCAAGCAGGGCCGGCGGTATATGGTCATGGTCGACACCACCGACCGGGCCCACACCGTCAGCGGCATCTCGCTGTCCAAGTACTCGACGACGTTGGTGTACGACAGCACGAAGCGCAACGCCCCGGCGGGCACCGACACCGTCACGGCCACGCTCGAGGGTGGCATCCCCGGCGACACGGTGGAGTGGAAGTCCTCGAACAACCAGGTCGTGAAGGTGACCGGGTCCGGGAAGACGGCGACCATCCAGGCGGTCGGCACCGGCGGGGGCAAGGTCGCGAACGTGACGATCACGGCCCGCAGCATCGAACAAGGCGGATTGTCCGAGGACGGGGTGACCCAGACGATCAAGGTCCAGGTCGTCGACGTGTCCACGGTCCCGACGGGGCTGCAGCTGCTCAGCCCGTCGGACGCGACGATCTACGGCCCGGCGGCCACCAGTGCCAGCACCGGCAAGGTGACGGGCACGAACCGGCTGCAGCTCACGGCTTCGGTGTCCCCGGCCAACGCCTACGACCGGCGGATCGCCTGGCGGTCGAGCGACCAGAACGTGGCGATGGTCGACAAGAACGGGCTGGTGATCGCGCGCGGTGCGGGCACGGCGACGATCACCGGCACCAGCATGGGCAACCCGAGCCTGCCACCGGTCACGACCAGCGTGACGGTGACCGCACCGGGAGCGGACTCCAGCGGATACAACGGGCTGGCCTCGGTGCTCGCCGCGGCGAAGCAGATCTCGGCGTACGCGGGCGACCGCACCAGCGGTGGCGGCTTCAAGCGGGTCTCGACCAGCCCGAACTGGGAAGGACTGCAGGAACGCTTCCAGATCGCGCACATCAACGCCCTAGGCGTGAAGGCGCGTTACGCCGGCTATTCGGCGGTGAACATCAGCAAGGACACCGCGTACTTCGCGGCCCTCGCACTGAACGAGGCCATCAAGGCGATCGACCCAGCCCTCGCGGTCACCCTGCCGGACCGGACCCTGGCGGACAAGACCGATCTGGCCTCGGCGATCACCACCGCGTCGCAGCTGACCGCGGACGACTTCGCGACCCCGCAGGCGTGGAGCAATCTGCAGGCGGCGCTGGCCGAAGCCCAGAAGGTCAACGCCGACCCGAAGGCGACCCAGCCGGACGTCGACGCGGCCTTTGCCGCACTGGCGTTGGCAATGGCCGCCACGGCCGCCGGAGACGTGCCAACGGTCGACCTGTCCGGCGTGGGCGCGGTGACGGTGCGCAACGGGCACCTGGTCCAGCTGCTCGCCGGGACCGGGCGGACGTGGACGGTGACTCCGGCCGACGAGTCGGCCGCGCCGGGCGCGACCATCGATCCGAGCGGTGGCCTGCTGTGGGTGATGGGCGACGGCACCTACCAGGTGACGGCGAAGGCCTCGGGTGCCGCGGACGTGGTGGTCACGGTGACCTTCACCGACGTACCGCCACCGCTGCTCAACCTGAGCCGGAACGGCAACGGCAACGGCACCGCGTTCGGTTCGACGAGTTCGGGTTCGTACCCGCCGCCGAACGCCTTCGACGACAACCCGGCGACGTTCTACGACCACAGCTCGACGACGCCATACGTGGGCTGGGACTTCGGCAGCCCGACGGCCGTCAACGTGCTCCGGTTCCTGCCGCGCTCGGGCACGAACGCGGCCCGGATCGCGGGGGCGAAGCTTCAGGGCTCGAACACGTCGCCGACTGACGGCTTCGTCGACCTTGTCACCATCAACGACAGCCCGACCACGGCGAACTCGTCGTCCTGGTACGTGAAGGCGCTCAACAGCAGTACGCCCTACCGGTACTACCGCTGGCTGGGCACGAGCACCTCGCACGCGAACGTGGCCTCGATCGAGCTGTACGCGGCCAACGACCGCCAGGTCACGGTGACCACGACCCCGGCGAGCTGACGGCAATGCCGGAAGCGGCACTTCCCGGAGGGAAGTGCCGCTTCCGCATGCCGCCGGCCGCGTGGAACCGCGGCGCGAGGGGCGACTAGCCATCCGATCTATCCTGGTGTTGGGTCGGCCGGGAGGCGTTGCTCTACGGGAAATCCTCCACTGGCGGCCCATCATGCCCGCCTGCTAATGTCAAAGCATCCCGCAGACATCAGATGACTCGCCCAGCCGCACTGGGCATCGGGTGGGCGTACCCACTAGCTAAGTGTTCGGAGATTAGCGTGAAGTTGTTGCGTGTCGGCCCGCGCGGCGAGGAAAGCCCGGCAGTCATGACTGAGGACGGGCGGCTGCTCGACCTCTCTCCGATCACGACGGACATCGACGGCGTATTCCTAGCTGACGGGTTGACGCTGGCCACTGCGGCGATTGCTTCCGGTGACCTGCCGAGCATCGACGGCGCTGGCATGCGGATCGGCGCCCCCCTCGCGCGCCCTGGCAAGGTTGTCTGCATCGGCCTGAACTATCGGGCGCACGCCGAGGAGAGCGACGCGGCGCCGCCGACCGAGCCGGTGGTCTTCCTCAAGACGCCGTACACCGTGATCGGGCCGAACGACACGGTCCTCATTCCACGAGGGAGCACCAAGACGGACTACGAGATCGAACTCGGCGTCGTCATCGGACGCACCGCCCGCTATCTCGACACGGCCGAGGACGGGCTGGCCTGCGTTGGCGGCTACGCCGTGTCGCACGACGTGTCCGAGCGTGAGTTCCAACTTGAGCGCGGCGGCACCTGGGACAAGGGCAAGAACTGCGAGACGTTCAACCCGCTCGGGCCTTGGCTGGTGACTGCGGACGAGGTGCCGGATCCACAGGCGCTCGACCTCCGACTGTGGGTCAACGGGAACATCCGGCAGAACGGCTCGACCAAGGACATGATCTTCCAGGTCGGCGAGATCATCCACTACCTGAGCCAGTTCATGGTGCTCGAACCGGGTGACATCATCAACACCGGTACACCCGCCGGTGTCGCCCTCGGCCATCCCGATCCCAAGCCGTACCTGCGCCCGGGCGACGTCGTCGAGCTTGAGATCTCCGGCCTGGGCCGGCAGCGCCAGGCGATGGGGCAGGCCTGACATGGCGCACCGCATCACGTCGCTCGCCACGTACGACGTACGCTTTCCGACCTCGCACGAGCTGGACGGCTCGGACGCCATGAACCCCGACCCCGACTACTCAGCCGCGTACGTCGTGATCCGTACCGACGCGCCCGACGGCCTGGAGGGGCACGGCTTCGCCTTCACCATCGGTCGCGGCAACGACGTCCAAGTAGCGGCAATCCGGGCGCTCGAACCGCTCGTCGTCGGGCTGCCGCTCGAATACACCCTCGCGAACATGGGTGGCCTGTGGCGCCGCCTTGTCCACGATTCGCAGCTGCGCTGGCTCGGCCCGGAGAAGGGCGTCATGCACATGGCGATCTCCGCCGTGATCAACGCGATGTGGGATCTCAAGGCCAAGGCCGCCGGCAAGCCGGTCTGGAAGCTCCTCGCCGACATGAGCCCGGCGGAGATCGTCGAACTGGTGGACTTCCGCTACCTGACCGACGCGCTTACGCCCGATGAGGCGTTGGAGATCCTGCGTAAGGCCGAGCCCGGCAAGGCCGAGCGCGAGGCCCGGCTGCGCGAGCAGGGCTACCCCGCGTACACGACCTCCCCAGGTTGGCTCGGGTACGACGACGCCAAGCTGACCCGCCTCGCACGGGAGGCGGTGGCGGACGGCTTCAGCCAGATCAAGCTCAAGGTCGGCGCGAACCTCGCGGAGGACGTACGGCGGTTTCGCATCGCCCGCGAGGCCGTCGGCCCGGGCGTGCGGATCGCCGTCGACGCCAACCAGCGGTGGGACGTCCCGGCCGCGATCGACTGGGTGCGGGCCCTGGCGCCAGGCGACCCCTGGTGGGTCGAGGAACCCACCAGCCCGGACGACATCCTCGGGCACGCCGCCATCCGCAGGGCGGTCGCCCCCATCAAGGTGGCGACCGGCGAGCACGTGCCCAACCGGATCGTGTTCAAGCAACTACTGCAGGCCGAGGCGATCGACATCCTCCAACTCGACGCCGCCCGGGTGGCCGGCCTCAACGAGAACGTCGCCATCCTGCTGCTGGCCGCGAAGTTCGGGGTGCCCGTCTGCCCGCATGCCGGCGGCGTCGGGCTTTGCGAGCTCGTGCAACACCTGTCGATGTTCGACTACGTGGCGGTCAGCGGGTCACTCGACGACCGGGTCATCGAGTATGTCGACCACCTGCACGAACACTTCGTCGATCCGGTGATCGTGACCAAGGGGTGCTACGCCGCCCCCACAACTCCCGGCTTCTCGGCACAGATGCACGAGGCCTCCCTCACGGCTCATCTCTTCCCAGACGGGCCGGTGTGGGCGACCGAACGGACGCTTGACGAGGAAACGGTGGGCGGAGCATGAGCGACAGGGAATTCGACGGCCTGACGGCTGCCGTCACGGGCGCGGGCTCGGGCATCGGCCTCGCGGCGGCACGGATGCTCGCCGCCCGGGGTGCCCGGGTCGCCTGCCTCGACCTCGAACCGTCGATCGGTGACGCGAACGTCGTACCGATTCGGTGCGACGTCAGCAGCGACACGCTCGTCGCCTCGGCCGTCGAGGCGGCGGCCACCGCCCTGGGGGGCATCGACATCCTTGTCAACAACGCCGGCATCGGGGCCCAGGGCACGGTCGAGGGCAACGACCTCGACCAGTGGCGGCGGGTGTTCGACGTGAACGTCCTCGGCCTGGTGCGGACCACCCGCGCCGCGCTGCCCTGGTTGCGCCGGTCGTCGGCCGCGGCCATCGTCAACACCTGCTCGATCGCCGCGACCGCCGGACTACCCGATCGGGCCCTGTACAGCGCGTCCAAAGGTGCGGTTCTGTCGCTGACCCTGGCCATGGCCGCCGACCACCTTCGCGAGGGCATCCGCGTCAATTGCGTCAATCCGGGCACCGTGGACACGCCGTGGGTGCAGCGGCTGCTCGCCGCCGCCGAGGACCCCGACGCGGAACGCGCCGCGCTACAGGCGCGGCAGCCCTCGGGACGGCTGGTGTCGGCGGACGAGGTGGCCGCCGCCATCTGCTACCTCGCGAGCCCGCGCGCCGGCGCCACCACCGGCATGGCGCTCGCCGTCGACGGGGGCATGCAGGGACTGCGCCTGCGCCCGGTCACCTGAGGAACTGGCCGTGCCGATCGAGGTGCACCACCACCCCTGGAACCCCGAACGCTCGCGGACGTGTGAGAGATCGAGCCGACACGTCCTACTCCGCCAGCGCCTGGCGCAGCCACTGCTCGACGGCTGCGACGTGGACCGTGGCCCACGCGTGGGCGATCTCCGGCTGGCGGCTGGCGATGGCATCGCAGATGAGCCGGTGTTCGTCGACGGTGCGGGCGACCGCGTTCTTCTGGGTCAGACCCCGCCAGATCCGTGCCCGCTGGGTTGGTCCGGACAGCCCCTCGATCAGCGAGCACAGCACCTGGTTGCCGGATCCCGCGGCAATTCGGCGGTGGAACTCGACGTCGTTGGCCACGAGCTCCTCAACCGTCGGCGTCGGTCCGATTTGGTCAAGCAGCTCGCGCAGGCTCCCGATGTCCTCGTCGCTCATAGCCGACGCGGCCATTGCCGCTGCCGCAGGCTCGAGGATGCGCCGTACCTCGAAGAACTGCAGCACCGTGTCGTCGCGGTGAAAGTCGACGACGAAAGCCATCGCGTCCAGGAGCAGCGACGGCTCGAGGCTTGTGACGTACGTGCCGTCGCCCTGGCGCACGTCGAGCACGTGGATCAGCGACAGCGCTCGTACAGCCTCCCGCAGCGAGCTGCGGGACAGCCCTAGGTGCTCGGCGAGATCGGCCTCCCGTGGCAACCGGTCGCCGGGTCGCAGTTCGCCGCCCGTGATCATTTGCTTGATCTTGTTGATCGCGACGTCAGTCAGCGACATAAGTGGCGAACCTCCTGCTGAAACATCGGATGAGCCTGCATCATACGGTGTTTAGACAACGGGATTCCCTCGCCACGGCGGCCAGCGTTTGGCCAGCTGCCTTCACGTGTGATCGCCCTCGCCGGGCCCAGCCCGCGACGTCTCAGGATTGACGGGATAGACATCAGATGTCTAGGCTCTCGTTGCGTTTATCGATCAGCCCCAAGCGGTCAACGGACTGGTCATCATCGTCGCGCTCGTCCCGGCCACGCCCACCAGCGGCAAGGCCCAGGACTGACTTCCCTTGCGTAGGCAGCCGTCGCAGGCCCAGGCAATGAGGAGAACACGTGGAGACCATCGCCCTGCACACGAGGCTCAAACCGGGCCGTGAGGCGGAGTACGACCGGGTGCACGCGGTGATCCCGCCCCCGCTGGAAGCCGCGCTGCGCGTGGCCGGGGTACACAGCTGGCGGATCTGGCGAGACGGTCAGGACCTGTTCCATCTGGTCGAGGTCGCCGACTACCAAGCGATGCGGCGGGCCCTGGCTGAGCACCCGGTCAACGTGGCGTGGCAGGCCAGGATGGCCGAGCTGCTGGAGATCACCGACGACTACTCGGGAAACGATCGCGGCATCGCGAAGGTGTGGGAGTTGGCGTGAAGATCACGCGACTCGGCGGGTCACGCGTACGGGTGAGCCAGCTCGGGTTCGGTGCGGCCGGGATCGGCAACCTGTACCGGGCCTTGGACGACGAGACGGCGTACCGCGCGGTCGAGGCCGCGTGGGAGGCGGGGATCCGCTACTACGACACCGCGCCGCATTACGGTCTCGGCCTGTCCGAGCGCAGGCTGGGAGCCGCGCTCGCCGGCCGCCCGCGCGACGAGTTCACCGTCTCCACGAAGGTCGGCCGGGTGCTGGTGCCTTCGCCGGAAACCGCGCACCTACGGGACGACGCCGGCGGCTTCGACGTGCCGGCCGACCACGTCCGGCGGTGGGACTTCAGCGCAGACGGGGTACGCCGGTCGATGGAGTCCAGTCTCGGCCGCCTGGGACTCGACCGGATCGACGTCGTGCTGCTCCACGATCCCGACGACCACTGGCGGCAGGCCGTCGACGAGGCGTACCCGGTGTTGCACGAACTGCGCGATCAGGGTGTGGTGGGCGCGATCGGCGTCGGCATGAACCAGTGGCAGATGTTGGAACGGTTCGTCGTCGAAACCGACATCGACACCGTCATGCTGGCCGGGAGGTACACGCTGCTGGACCAGTCGGCGGGGGAGCGGCTGCTGCCACGCTGCCGGGAACGCGGGGTGTCCGTCCTCGCCGCTGGCGTCTTCAACAGCGGTGTGCTCGCCACCGCTGAGCCAGGCAGAATGTACGACTACCGCCCGGTGCCGGACGCGGTGTACGCCAGGGCCGTCCGGATCGCCAAGATGTGCCGCGCGCACGGGGTGGCGCTGCCGCAGGCGGCGATGGCCTTCGTAGCGCGACATCCGGCCGTCGCATCGGTGGTCGTCGGCATGAAGACCATCGAGCAGGTCACCAACAACGCGGAACTCGCCGCCACGCACGTGCCCAACGAGTTGTGGGACGACCTTGTCGCCGAGGGGTTGATCCACCCGTGATCGTTGACGCTCACCACCACCTGTGGAATCCCGCGGCACGGACGTACCCGTGGATGGCGGGCGAGGCCCTCGCCCCGATCCGGCGCGCATACACCCTGGCGGACCTGCGCGTCGCGACCGGTGACCGGGTCGGTGCGACCGTGCTCGTGCAGACCGTGTCGTCGGTGACCGAGACCGAGGAATTCCTCGCCACCGCGGAGGCGAGCGAGGGCCTGGTCGCGGGCGTCGTCGGCTGGCTCGATCTGACCCGTCCCGATGTCGACGTCGAGCTTGACCGCCTGCGTGCTGGTCCACTCGTCGGGGTACGTCATCAGGTGGAGGACGAGCCGGACCCGGACTGGCTGCTGCGCGACGAGGTGACCAGAGGACTCGCCGCCCTCGGCGCGCGCGGGCTGGCGTACGACATCCTCGTGCGCGCCCCGCAACGAGCTGCCGCCCTCGCCACCGTCCGGCGGTGCGACGACGTCCGGTTCGTGATCGACCACGCGGGCAAGCCGGCCATCGGGTCGGGGGAGTGGGAGCCGTGGGCGTCCTGGATCGTGGCGATGGCCCGATGCGAGGGCGTCGTCTGCAAGCTGTCCGGGCTGATCACCGAGGCGGACTGGGACGACTGGGACGCCGCGCGAATCCGGCCGTACGCCGAACACGTGCTGTCCGCCTTCGGCGCCGACCGGGTGATGTTCGGATCGGACTGGCCGGTGTGTGAACTGGCAGGCCGCTACCGGGACGTGCTCGCGCTCACCGATGAGCTGCTGGCCGGCTGCACCGCGATCGAGCGGGCGGCTGTCCTGGGCGGCACCGCCCGCCGGGTCTACGCCCTGCCGTGAACGCGCCCGGTTCGCGGCCACGAACGGCCTTCAGCGGCGCTACCGCAGCACCCGACCTCTCGCCACCCGCTCCGGAAGGGGCCGACCATGCGGATCGCCCTGTTCATCACCTGCGTGAACGACACCATGTTCCCTGACACCGGACGGGCCGTGCTGCGCGTCCTCCAACGGCTCGGCCACGAGGTGATCTTCCCCGCCGCCCAGACATGCTGCGGTCAGCTGCACTTCAACACCGGTTACCAACGCGAGGCCGTGCCGCTGGCGCGTAAGTTCGTCGACGTCTTCGCCGACGCCGACGTGGTCGTCTCCCCGTCGGCGTCCTGCGTGGCCATGGTGCGAGAGTCCTACCGGCGGGTCGCCGAGGTCTCCGGCGACCGGGGCCTCTTGGACGCCGTGGCACAGGTGACGCCCACCGTGTACGAGTTCAGCGAACTCCTCGTCGACGTGCTCGGTGTGACCGACGTCGGCGCTCGGTTCGCGCACCGGGTCACCTATCACCCGACCTGCCACGGGCTGCGCGCGCTCGGCCTCGGCGACCGGCCATTGGCACTGCTCAAGGCCGTACGCGGGATCGAACTGGTGGAACTCGGCGGTGCGTCGGAATGCTGCGGATTCGGCGGCACGTTCGCCCTGAAGAACTCGGATGTCTCGGTCGCGATGGGCTTGGACAAGCTCAGCCAGGTGCTCGCGACGGGAGCCGAGGTGCTCACCGCGGCCGACAACTCCTGCCTGCTGCACATCGGCGGACTCCTGTCACGCGCCCGCTCCGACGTGCAGGTCATGCACTACGCCGAGATCCTCGCGGAAGGAGACGATTCATGAGCGGAGCCGTGTGGATGGGCATGCCGGCCTTCCCGGTCGCGGCCCGCGACGCGTTGGCCGACCGTCAGTTGCGTGCCAACCTGCGCACGGCGACCGGGACCATCCGCGCCAAGCGGGAGGCCGTCGTCGCGGAGCGGGCGGACTGGGAGCAGCTCCGCGTCGCCGGGGCGGCGATCAAGGACCGGACGCTGCGGAACCTGGACAGCTACCTGCTGCGGTTCGAGGAGCACGTCACCGCCGCCGGGGGAGTCGTGCACTGGGCGCGGGACGCGGCGGAGGCCAACCAGATCGTCGTAGACCTGGTACGTGCCGCCGGCGCCGACGAGGTGATCAAGGTCAAGTCCATGGTGACCCAGGAGATCGAGCTGAACGCCGCGCTCACTGCGGCCGGTATCGCCGCCTACGAGACCGACCTCGCGGAGCTGATCGTGCAGTTGGGCGACGACCTGCCGTCGCACATCCTGGTGCCGGCAATCCATCGGAACCGGGAACAGATCAGGGATATCTTCCTTCGCGAGATGCCGGACGCTCCGGCCGACCTGACCGATGAGCCGGTCGCTCTCGCCGCCGCAGCGCGGAAACACCTGCGGCGCAAGTTCCTCTCCGCGAAGGTGGCCGTGTCCGGAGCGAACTTCGCAGTCGCCGATTCGGGAACGCTCGTGGTGGTGGAGTCTGAGGGCAACGGGCGGATGTGCCTCACGCTGCCCGAGGTCCTGATCAGCGTGGTCGGTATCGAGAAGCTGGTGCCGACCTGGGCCGACCTGGAGGTGATGCTGCAACTGCTACCGAGATCGTCCACCGGCGAGCGGATGAACCCGTACACCTCGACATGGCGGGGTGTGCACCCGAGCGACGGCCCCCGGGAGTTCCACGTGGTCCTCCTGGACAACGGCCGTACCAGCGTGCTCGCCGATGACATCGGCCGGCAGGCGCTGCGGTGCATCCGCTGTTCGGCCTGCCTGAACGTGTGCCCGGTCTACGAGCGCACCGGTGGGCACGCCTACGGATCGCCGTACCCAGGTCCGATCGGGGCGATCCTCACCCCCCAGCTACGCGGCGTGCGGGGCGACCCGGTCGCGGCCAGCCTGCCGTACGCGTCGTCGCTCTGCGGGGCCTGCTACGAGGCATGCCCGGTGCGGATCGACATCCCTGCCGCGCTCGTACACCTGCGGGCCAAAGTCGTCGACGCCAAGCGCCGCCGGCCATCGGCGGAGCGCGCGGTGATGCGTGCCGCGTCCTGGATGTTCGCCAGCCCTCGCCGGCTCGCCGCCACCCAGCGGCTCGGAGCGTTCGCCGGCGCTCTGGCCGGCGCGCTCACCGGTCGTTCTGGTCGGATCGGCAGGCTGCCCGGCCCGCTGTCCGGCTGGACCCGCGCACGCGACATCCCCGTACCCCCACGGCAGTCCTTCCGTTCGTGGTGGCTGAGCAACCAGGATGGGGGACGGCGGTGAACGCACGGGACGAAATCCTGGCGCGGGTACGGACCGCCCTCGCCGGAGTGCCCGACACCGAGGTCGAGGTGCCCCGGGGCTACTCGACGTCAGCCGAGGGCGTGGACGTCGTGGAGTTGTTCGCCGAGCGGGCCGACGACTACCGGGCGACGGTCCGGATCGTGAAGCGCTCAGCGGTGGCCGGTGTCGTTGCGGCGGAGCTGCGCGAGGCGGGAGTCGACATCCTCGCCGTGCCACCGGACCTGCCGCCGGAGTGGCTGTCCGAGACGACCGCCCGGATCCTGCCCGACGCACCCGCGCTGTCCGTCGAGGATCTGGACGGCTGCGGCGGCGTCCTGACGGGCTGCGCGGTGGCGATCGCCGAGACCGGCACCATCGTGCTTGACGCCGGGCCTGCGCAGGGAAGACGTGCCTTGACCCTGGTCCCGGACGTGCATGTATGCGTCGTGCCCGCGACGGCGATCGTCGGCACCGTGCCCGAGGCCATCGCCCGACTGGACGGTACCCGGCCGCTCACCTGGATCAGCGGGCCGTCTGCGACGAGCGACATCGAGCTCAACCGCGTCGAGGGCGTCCACGGCCCACGGACCCTCATCGTCCTGATCACCAAATAGACGCTACCGAGCGCTGCCGGCGTGATCCATCTGCTGTTCACGGCCGCGCACAGTGCACTGCCCGGCGGGGTCGCTGGTCCCGTTCCTGCAAGGACCGAGGGTGAGGCGTCGGCCTGGTTGGCTGGAGCCAGGCTGTGTCTGGTTCCTGTGTCGCGCTGACACAGCACGCGGTCGGGCGTGAGGATGTGGGCATGAGTTCATCGCAGCCCGTCGTCGACCCCGGGCCCGAACCGGACACGACCGCGGGCGGGCCGGTGAATACTGCTGGCGCGCGGTCCAGGCCCCCATCGCCGGACTCCCCCGAGTCTTCCCCGGATCACCGCTACCTGCTCGACAACGCCTGGGTGGAGGCGGGCGAGCGGTTCACCTGGCTGGCCGAGCTGTTCGACGGTGTCACGCGTGGGCACTTCGACCGGCTGGGCGTGCGGGCGGGCTGGCGCTGCTGGGAAGTTGGTGCCGGAGGCCCCAGCATTCCCGAGGCGCTCGCCACGGCCGTCGGACCAACCGGCTACGTGCTGGCCACGGACATCAATCCGGCCTGGTTGGACCCGCACGGCGGGTACGAGGTGCTCCGGCACGACATCGTCGGGGACCCGCCGCCGCAGCCAGGCACGTTTGACCTGGTACACGCGCGGCTCGTGCTCGTTCACGTGCCCGACCGTGCCCGGGCGTTGGCGACGATGGTGGCGGCGCTGCGGCCCGGCGGTTGGCTGTTGGTAGAGGATGCCGACACCGAGCTGCAGCCGCTGGCCTGCCTCGATGAGGTTGGCCCGGCGCAGCGGCGCGCCAACCGGCTGCGTCGCGCCGTCCGGGAGTTGATGACCCGCCGCGGCGCCGATCTGCGCTACGGCCGTACGCTGCCGCGGGCGTTGCGTGCGGCGGGCCTGGTCGATGTCACGGCGGCCGGCTGCTTCCCGGTCGGCGGGGTAGCCTGCGACCGGCTGGAGACCGCGACGGTGCGCATGGTCCGCGCCGAGTTGCTCGCCGCAGGGCTGGCCAACGACGTCGAGATCGACGCGCACCTGACCGCTGTCCATGCCGGCGAGCTCGACCTCACCCTCGCGCCGCTGATCTCGGCATGGGGACGCCGCCCGGGCTAAGCAGTCTGCCTGAAGTTCTGCATGTAACTGGGTGGCAGCATGGAGCGGCCGACCGGCCGGCCTCCACACCACCGTGATCACAACTGCAGACGGGACCTAGTCTCGGCTCGGCTCGGCCCGGCGTCGACGCCGGCCCGGGTGCGGCTTCCGGCTGCGGCCGCGATGGCGCCGGCCACCGCGATGAAGGCGTTGAGAGGCAGTCCGGTTCCGTAGCTCGACGCCAGAAGCTCCGGCCGGGTCGAGTTGACGGCGGTGGCGCTGACGAGCACCGCGATCCCGACGGCGATCCCGAGCTGCTGGGCGGTGTTCAGAATGCCGGACGCCGGCGAGCTCGGCACGCAGCTCACGCTGGTTGCGGCCGGGCCCGGGGTGGCCCTGGTGCAGGAGTCCAGCAGGGTGTTGCGCACCGAGGGCCTCGACTACATCCCCATCCGAGACGCCGCCCGGCCGGTGATCTCCGCGGCAATGTGGCGGGCGACGGGTGCTCACCCGGTTCCTGGACCTGTTGCCCGCAACCGGTGCAGTCGACGACTTCTTCGGGAGTGCCGGTGGGTTGACCGGTGGGGACATCTGGCGCACCGGCCTGCTCACGCCCAGGCAGACCAGGTCGGCGGTCATCTAGACGGCCATGAGGTTCTGGGATACCTTGGGTCGACCCGGCGCCGGAAAGCGCTTTCACGGAGGTAGGACGCGATGAAACGCCTCAGGAAAGTTCTCACCTGCTTGGCCGCCGCAGGCTTGCTGTCCCTGGCTGTTCCGGCCACCGCTCAAGCCGAGCCGGTCGCCGAAACGGGCACGTTGACGCTGAGCGTCTCGGACGCTGGCGGAGGGCTGCAGGCCGCGATCGACGCGGCTGGCGCCGCCTACGCCGATGTTCATGGCCTGGTAATCAACGGCGGCATGCTGAACAGCACCGACAGCCGGTTCATCAACCAAAGTCTCACGGGGCTCACCGATCTCACGGTCGGCGGGACGGCGGACTTCGTTGGCTCCCAAGTGCCGACGAGCGCGTTCAGCGGCAACACCTCGCTCAGGCATGTGAGGCTGGACAACACCACCGTGATCGGGTCGAGGGCGTTCTACGATGTTGCCACGCTCGTCACCGTCGAGATGCCGAATGTGACCATACTGAACGGGCTCGCGTTCAACAACAATGCGGCGCTAAAGAGCGCGTACCTGCCACAGTTGAGGTCGATCGACAACCGGGCCTTCTACGGCGCCGTGTCGATGTCGTCGCTGACACTTGGTGAGGAACCGCCCGTACTTTTGGGTCAGGGGAACTGGTTCCTTTATGTGACCGGCTTGACCATCTACGTCCCGGTGGAATCGGCGCTCGAAGTCTATCGGAACCACATCTTCTTCCAGCAGTTCAGGATCAGGGTGATCGGTGATGACGGCACCGGCAATCCTGACGATCCCGCTCCGCCCAACACTCCGGAACTCTGCGCCCAGTACTGCGGTCGGATTGGCGGATCCGATAGCGTCAGGTACCGCGATCGTGAATACTTCAGAGGCGACTACAAGGTCAGCCTCAACCTCTACAGCTTCAATGTCAACATCAACGCGTGGTTGAACAACCGACAAGACACACCGCAGCTCGACACGCTGGCGGCGATTCGGTGGGCGGCCGAGGCAGGATTCGATGCGGTCGACGTCACGGCCTACTACATTCCTGGGTACAGCAACACCACGATGCCAACGTTGCCGGACGGTGAGATCAAGGCATTCGCCCGACAGATCCGGGACCTGACCAAGGAGTTGGGCATCGAGATCAGCGGCACTGGCTACCAGAACGACTTCGCCAACCCCAGCGCTGACAGGCGCGCGCTCGATGTCGAACGGGGCAAGTACTGGATCGACGTCGCGGCCGAGATGGACGCTCCGGTCATCCGCGTTTTCTCTGGACCGGTGCCGACAGACATCAACCGGCTCGGGTGGGAGACCGTCACCCGAGAGCGCGTCGTCCCAGCGCTGCGACAGCTGGCGGAGTACGGCGCTGCTAAGGGGGTCCAGATCGGTCTCCAGAACCATGGGGATATGACCGCGACGGCAGGCCAGACCATTCAACTCCTGAAGTGGGTCGACCACGACAACATTGGCATCGTGAATGACACCGGCTATTTCCGGCCGTTCCGCTACACAACCGGCCTAAATTATGACTGGTACGCCGACATTGCCGACGTCCTTCCGTACTCAAACAACTTCCAGGTGAAGAAGCGGCCGGGGGGAGCTGAGACGGATACCACGATGGATCTGAACAAGCTGTTCACGGACGTCCGATACAGCGACTACCGCGGCTACATTCCCCTGGAGTTGCTGTGGGCCCGGGATGAGCCGGGATACCCGCGTGATCTTCCGGAACCCCCTTACGAGCAGATCAGCGGGTTCCTCGATGCCGTGAAAGCCTCGTTGAAGCACACGAAGGATCAGACCGAGATCTCGGGATTCACTGACCTGACGTACGTCGACGGCAGGTTGTCGGGAACGGCATTTACGGATGCAGTCGACCCAGACGCCAAGATCCGCCTGTACGCCCCTGACGGTGAGGTCATTGGATCCCTTAGCGCCACCCTCGTCGGAGATAAATCGCCGGAGGGAAGGTACCAGTACAAGTTCGATGGCATCATCGGGGACCGTGGACAAATCAGGGCGCTCGGGCCGGTAGGGCCGTCCATCATGGAGTCCGTTTATCGCTCGATCGAGATTACTCGAACTGACGGTGGCAACGGCACAGCCGCCGTCTACCAGATGCTGGACTTCTATGTGTCAGCGGGGGAGGTCCGTGGTCCGCTGGTGCCCCAACTGTCAAACACCCTGAGCAGTGCGAGTCATCATCTGGCCAAGGGCTCGAAAGACCAAGCGGCCAAGCAACTGCGGAACTTCCTGCAACATCTTGACAATCCCGACATGGACAGCCACGTCACGGCGACGGCTAGGCATGACCTGAAGGGTGCCGCTCAAGCACGTATCGAGGCGTGGACGAAATAACCTCAGACGCGGTCCTTCCCCATGTCGCTCGATCCGTGGGACGGGGAAGGACTGCGATCCGGGAAACGATCGCGGTCGCGGTCGACCTGTGCAGCCAGGGCGACGGCGCTGCGGCCGCGAGTGCATCGAACCCGGCGGCGAGCAACCCGTCGGGGAAGCAGGGCGTCACGCAGCCGGTTGGCACTGGTCACCGGAGACGTCGTCACCCTGACGACCCGTCCCGGCGCCGACCACCCGGCGATCAGCCTCGCCCCGACCGGACCGGCCGCCGGGCGGTGGTGGCCGCTCCGTCGTCAGCCCTTGTGCCACTTCTGGTTGGCCGTGCCCGCGCAGTCCCAGATCTGGAGCTTCGCGCCGTCGCTGCCGTTCCAGTCCTTGATGTCGACACACTTGTTGGCCTGGAGGTTGACCAGGTTGCCGGCCGCGTTGAGGGTGAACTGCTGGGCGCCGGTGCCGTTGCAGGTGTAGAGCTGGACGACCGCGCCGTTGGCGGTGGACCCGGCGTCGACGTCCATGCACTTGTTGTTCTGGCTCTGCAGGGCCGTGCCGGTGAACGTCCACTTCTGCGCGTTGGTGCCGTTGCAGGGCCACATCTGCAGCTGGGCGCGGTCGACGAAGTTCGAACTCGGCACGTCGATGCACTTGTTGTTCCAGTTGCTCACCACGGCCACCCCGGCGCCGGGGCTGCCACCGCCGCCGTCGAACGGGCTCAGGATCAGCCCGGCCGAGCGCGGGTCGCCGTCGTGGACCAGGGACTCGAAGCCGCCGACGTCGTCGAAGGCGAACGCGTACGCCTTGCCGTCGGCCATGTTGGCGTGGATCAGCCGGGCGTACTGGTTGGTCGGGTTGCTCCGGTAGAAGTCGGCGGCGTTGGTGCTGGGCTGGGTGTCGATCGTGCCGAGCGTGCCCCGGTTCAGCGCGGCGCAGAGCGTACGTGAGATCGGCCCGACCACCTGGTCGTTCGGCGCGGGCAGGTCGCCGTCACAGCCCCAGACGCTCGCGGAGGAGGGCCGGTTGAAGGAGGCGACCGCCTGACCGCTGCCGTTGGTGAAGGTCATGGTGCTGCCCGAGGTCCGCCCGTAGTACCGGATGCTTGGCTGGTCGGCGAAGGGCACCACGGTCAGTGTCTTCGTGGTGTATGCGTTCCACGCGGCGGCGATGTAGGAGTCCAGGTAGGTGGGGCTGAGCAGGCCGGCGCCGGCGGCCTTGCCGGGGGCCAGGACGCGGAGCACGGTCCCGTCCGACCGGGTGTACATGGTGTTGGCCCAGCCCGGCTGGGCGCGGATCCCGTCGATGACGGCGTTGCGTCCGTTGGCGACCGGGTCGCCGGTCCGCTTGGTGACGCCGTTGGCGCCGGTCACGGTAACCGCGTGCGGCACCGCGAACATGTCCACCTGGGAGCTGTTCAGCCACAGCCCGGCGTCGTTGTAGGTGAATTCGCTCCAGTCGAAGAGGATGTCCCGGTTGGCGTCGCCGGCCGCCCACGGGGCGGGTTGCACCAGCCCGTCCGGGGTGAGGAAGAACTTCAGCTTCTGCCCGAGGGCGAAGTAGACCCGGCCGGAGAAGCCGCGCGGGAACTGGATGGTGGTGCTGCCGCCGGTGCCGGGACCCGGGATGGAGGCGTCCGGCGCGGGTGACGGCGGGATCTGCCCACCGGTCCAGGGGACGAAGGCGCCGCCGGAGGTGACGTAGCCGAGCCGGCCGGTGGCCAACTGGGTGCCGATGACGTACAGGTAGACCGGGTCGGCGCGGCCGGTGGTGTTGGTGACGGTGACGGGCAGCAGCGTCGGACCGACCGCGCGGGCCGGGGTGGCGGCGACGGTGCCGGCGAGGCCGGCGAGCAGAGCGGACGCGACGGCTAGCAGCTTTCTTCGGAGACCCATGGATACCACCTCGGGGGAACGGGGACGGGACAGAGCGATCTCGGCGTGATCGACTCGGATTGCGGCAGCTGGCGGAGGGTTCCGCTCGCCTACGGAGGCCGGCGGGCACGATCGCGGCCGGACCGGCGGCGAGCGCCGCCGCGCCCGGTCCGCGATCCGGCCTCAGCCGGTGCGCCACTTCTGGTTGGCCGTGCCCGCGCAGTCCCAGAGTTGCAGGCGGGCGCCGTCGGAGTTGTTCCAGTCCTTGATGTCGACGCACTTGTTGGCCTGCGGGTTGACCAGGTCTCCGGCGGCGGAGAGGACGAACTGCTGGGCTCCGGTGCCGTTGCACCAGGCGATCTGGATGACCGCGCCGTTGTCCCGGGAGCCCCAGGCGACGTCCATGCACAGGTTGTTCTGGGTACGCAGCGTGCCGCCGGTGAACGTCCAGCTCTGCGCCAGCGTGCCGTTGCAGGTCCAGGTCTGCAACGGCACGCCGTCGGAGAAGTTGGAGAACGGCACGTCGATGCACCGGTTGTTCCAGTTGCTGATGATCCGCGTCCCGCCGCCGGTCGTGGTCAGCGACAGCCCGTAGACACCGAGGATCTCGTTGACCGGCTGGAACCACATGGTGCCGCCGGTCGTGCAGTTGCCGGTGCCGCCGGAGGTGACGCCCTGGGCCTGGTCGCCGGAGAGCCAGGAGCCGCCGGAGTCGCCCGGTTCGGCGCAGGCGTTGCTGCGGGTCAGCCCGTAGACCGCGCCCTGGGCGTAGTTGACGGTCTCGTCCCGGCCGAGGATTGTGCCGCACCTCCAGCCCGTGGTCCGGCCCGAGCGGCACACCGAACTGCCGATCACCGCGTCCCGCGAGCCGGCCACGGGCGCGTTGCCGCCAGCGTGGTTGTTGACCCACGGTTGCGGGGTCCAGTTGCTGTTCGTGCGTACCCACGCGTAGTCGTTGCCGGGGAAGGACGAGCCGGCGAAGGTGCCCTGGGCCACGTTGTTGTAGCCGAGGGTGGAACTGCCCGCGCCGCCGCAGTGTCCGGCGGTGACGAATCCGCCCGCGACGGCGAAGCCCACCGAGCAGAGCACGTTTCCGTTGATCACGAACTGGTCGCCGCCGCGGATGTCGTACACGGGTCGGGGCACGTTCGCCTCGGTCACGTAGCGGACCAGGGCGCGGGGTGCTCCGCTGGCCGTCACGAAGGACGCGGCCGCCGCCGTGTGGCCCGGCTCGACCAGCACGACGACGGAGTTGCCGACGGTGTCGGCGTACCAGCCACGTACGGCGGTGGCCGGCCGGTGGCGCGCCGCGTACCGGTCGAGGGTGGCCCGGGCGGCGGCGAGTGTGGTCAGGCTGTGGTTGACCAGCCGGGGCTCGGCGCCTTCGCCGCGGACGGTGGCGGCGGCCGCCGGGTCGGTGACCGCGACCGTCAGCCGGCGGCCGTCGGTCAGCCAGGAGCCGGCGTACCGCGCGCCCAGCCGGGCCCGCAGCCGCCGGTCGATCACCGTCGCCCCGGCCTCGACCCGGAGCCGGGCGGCCACCTCACGGTCGGTGAGCCCGAGATCCCGGCGCATGGCCTCGGCCATGCCGGGGGTGAGACCGGTCGCGTCGGCGGCGCCGGCGGTGCGTGGTGGTTGCGCCGTCGCGGCGGTGGGTGGGGCGGTCAGGCTGGCGGCGAGGATCCCGGTGGCGAGCAGCCCGAGGAGCTTGTTCATCGATCTCCTTCTGGCCGGGCCCGAGGGGTGCGGGACCGGCATGAGACGGGAAGAGAGCGCTCTCTCATAGAAGAGTGCCTATTGGTTAACTTTCTTGTCAAGTCACGTCGCTGCCGCTGGACGCCGCCAACCACCCGATCGGCGGTCCGGCGGGCTTCACCGTGCACCAGGCGCACGGCGTGACGAAGCAGCGGGTCACCGCGTTCGAGCTGTGGACCTCCACCGACGACGGCACCACCTGGCGGCCGGCGACCGTACGGGCCGGCGACGACGGCGACTTCACCGCCACGCTGCCGAAGCCGGCCGCCGGGCAGGCGGTGTCGCTGCGGATCAAGGTGACCGCCGACGGCGGCAGCGGGATCGACCAGACGATCATCCGGGCCTACCGGGCCGGCTGACGCTCGACCGGCGCCCCGGTGCGGTACGGCCGCACCGGGGCGGCCGGGTCACGGCCCCCCGCCGGGGCGCTGGAGCAGGGCATCGAGTGAGGTGAGACGGCACGGCCCCGGGAAGCCCAGCCCGCGTCGCCGCCGGTCGGCCGTATCCCGGGCGGCGCGGCGAGCCGGGCGGCCGAACTCCACGCTAAGGGTCCGGTTCCAGACAGCGGCATCCGCGTGGCGATGTTAGCGTCGCCGCCACCCCCGGATCCCCGCCAACCGTCACACCTCCGGGTACGGCGGGGGCCGCTGCCTCGTCGGGAGCCGCAATGACCTCGATCAACGCCAGCACCGACGTGGCTCGGGCCACCGAGCAGCTGCGCCCCGTGTTCGGTGACCGGCTACTGCTGCCCACACACGAGGGGTTCGCGTCGGCTAGCCGGATCTGGAACTGTGCGGTCACGCACCGGCCTGTCGCGATCGTCCGGTGCCTCGACAACGACGACGTACGCGCCGCCGTGCTGACCGCCCGCGAGTATGACGTGCCGCTCTCCGTACGCGGCGGGGGCCACGACTGGGCAGGGCGGGCGCTGCGCGACGGCGGGTTGGTGCTTGACCTGTCCGGCATGCGGCAGGTGGCGGTGGATACCGGGGCGGGTACGGCCACGGTCGGGGGCGGGGCGCACATCGGCGATGTTTCCGGCGCTGGGCAGCAGCACGGCTTGGTCACCCCCACAGGGACCGTACGGACGGTCGGGATGGCCGGTCTGACCCTCGCCGGCGGTTACGGTCCACTCTGCGGGCGGTACGGGCTGGCGGTGGACAACCTGCTGCGCGCCGATGTCGTACTGGCCGACGGCCGCCTCGTGACCGCCAGCCCAGACGGCGACGCCGAACTGTTCTGGGCCTTGCGCGGCGGCGGCGGCAACTTCGGTGTCGTCACCAGCCTGATGTACCGGCTGCACGAGCTGCCGACCGTTCTGTCCGGGATGATGCTGTTCCCGTTCGCCCAGGCGTCCACCGTGCTGACGGGGTACCGCGAGATCGTGGCGACCGCCGCCGACGATGCGACGATCATGGCGGGGTTCCTGCCCAACCCAGACGGGCCGCCCCTGGTGTTCCTCTGTCCCATGTGGAGCGGAGCCGACCTCGCCGAGGGCGAGCGGCTCATCGCCGGGCTGGAGCGGCTGGGCAACCCGGTCATGAGCCAGATCGCCGCAACGCCCTACCACGACGCGCTGAGCATGTTCGACGGCGCCATGCGTGAGGGCAACCACTACCGGCTGCGTACCCGCTGGCTGTCTCACCTGTCCGAGGCCGCCGCCGAGGAGCTGACTGATGCCGCCGCGCAGATCGCCTCACCGTACTCGGCCATCTCCATGCACCACTTCCACGGCGCCGCCGCCCGAGTGGGCCAGGCCGAGACCGCCTTCGGGCTGCGCACGGACCACCTGCTTGTCGAGATCGTCGGGGCGTGGGCGCCGGAGGACGCCGAAGCGGGGTACGGCGACTGGGCCGACCAAACGTCGCAACGGCTGGCGCCGCTGGCGTTGCCCGGCGGTTACCCGAACCTGCTCGGCGCGGATGAGCCCGAGCGGGTCCCGCCGAGCTACGGCCCCAACTACGAGCGGCTGGTCGGCGCCAAAAACCGCTACGACCCGGACAACATCTTCGCCTCCGCCGTACCGACCGTTCCTAAAGACTGAGCATGGGTTGGACAGGCTCAGTCGCGTGCCCCGAACGGTGTTGGGCACACTGGTTTCCCGCGTTCGCTCCGCGTCCG
>NZ_JBEYSO010000051.1:0-35008 GCF_040642675.1 Micromonospora sp. NPDC047738 | reverse complement strand
GGCGAACATCCCAAGCTCGAGCCCGACGATCCCACTACCAGCGCAGACTCGATCACCAAGCCAGCCGGAAGATCAAGTGACGTTGGAGTACTAGGGTGGGCCTGGAAGGCGATGATCGCCTCTGGCCGGTAGCCAACCGTGTGGATCATGGGGGTGTCCATGCGTGGGCCGAGACGTGGTCCGGTCTGGGCGGCCCAGTTGTGGATGCGCCAGCGCCGGCGCAGGTGGCGTACCCGACGGGAACGGCATGCCGAGCGGAATCGCCGCCGGCGGACCGACGAGCGGCCCGACCACCGGATGAGCTGGCGGCACCACCGCGGGCTGCGGTGGGGGATCGTCGCCACCGGCGGGGTGCTCGTGGTGTGGACCGTCTTCTCGCTGGTTCTGACGGTCCTCAACATCGAGCCCGATTTTCTGCCGGTGTCGCAGTGGTGTGCGGGAGATCCGCCGAGGTCGTACTACTGCGGGCAGGTGGAGGGCTTTGTCAGGGGACCACTTATTCTGGCGTTGGGCCTCGCAGTCTTTTTGTTCTGGCGGTACGTCCCGGTCCGGCGCTGGTACGACCGCAACGCCATGCGCAACCTTCGGATGGTGCTTCCCACCGCCGAACGCGACAGCAGTGCGAGCTACGTGGTGGGCCGGGACGAACTGTGCGAAATGATGGTCCAGCGGCTCCGCGACGAGCACCGCCGACGGCCGCTGCTGCTGGTGGGCGGCATCGGCACTGGCAAGACCGCGACCCTGGTACGTCTCGCGGAGATGCTGATGGCCAGCGACGTCGTGCCGGTCGGGATCGATTTGCGCACCGTCACGGACCCGGCGAAGCTGAACTTCCACCAGCTCGCCCTCGAACAGTTCCAAAGGACCATCGACAGCCAGTTGCGCGCCGCCGGCGAGGCCGACAAGGTGTGGCGCCGGCTGTGGCTGGAGAACCGCATCGTGGTGCTGGCCGACGGCCTGGAAGAGGTGCTCGCCGACTCCGACCAGCCCGCCGACCGGGACAGCGTGCTCCGCGAGGCGGTGCGGGACGCGGTCCGCGAACGGCTCCCTCTGGTGGTCGCCTCACGGCCGGACGATCCGCTGCGCGGGTTGGACGCGCTGCTGCTGCAACTCGAGCCGCTTTCCAACGGTGCCGCGTTGGAGTACGTGCAGGCCCGCAGCCACCGCTCGGACGCTGGCCAGCAGTGGGATCGGATCACTGAGCTGGTCAAGGACGCCGACGTCGCGGACTCACCGTTTTACCTGCGGGTAATCAGCCAGCTCCATGAGGTGGACCGCCTGGACCGGGTTGGGCCAGCGGGCCAGGGCAGATCCGCGCTGCGCTGGTGTCTGCTGGAGGAATGGTGGGCTGCCATCGTCGCCGGGGATCTGTTCGAGGACTACGGGATGCCGCAGACCGAACGGACAGACGCGATCGAAGTGCTCTCCGCGCTCGCCTGCATTGGGTTGCGCGACAACCGGCTGTCGGTGCGTACCACCGAGATCATGAGCGCCGACGGCGCGAAGGACGCTGGCCGGCAGTGGATCCTGGCCGAGCTCCGGGCCCGGCTGCACAAGCTCAGCGCCGACAACCCGCAGGACCTCGGGCTCGCCGAGACCACCGGAGAGGAGCTGAACATCGTGGTGAAGCGGCAGGACGGGGTGCGTTTCCAGAACGGGATGGTCCAGGCGTACCTCGGCTCGCGCTACCTCGCCGCGGCCCTGCGCGACGACGACTTTCTGAAGCACGCCTTCACCGAGAACCACGGCCCTGGGCGGGAGCTGCTCGCCGCCCTCACCCTCTACACCCACAGCGGGGGCGCGTTCGAACGGCTGGACGGGCGGCGGAGGCCACCGGTGCCGCACGGAATCCTCCGGCTCCGGGACGCCCTTCGTCAAACGGTGGGAGCGCCGCCGAGCGCCCGCGACACGAGCACCACCCGGGTCCGGTCCATCGCTCTCGTCCACCGTCTCTGTGCCGCAGCGACCGGGACACGCAACCGCACCCGAGCACTGGAGCTGTTCGCGGCCGCGCTGGAGATGGACGCCGCCAGCGGACACGCGGCGCACCGGAAACTGGCCGAGGCGATCCTCGGCGCCTGGCCGAACTATCAGGGGGACGGCTCGGTCACCGACCGCCCGCTCGAGGACGCCAAGATCGCACTGGTGCATCGGTACGGCGACGCCGCGCGGCAATTGCGGGACCGGCCCCCGGAGCCCACCGGATTCCGGGGACAGCCGCCCACACCGCAGTACCGGCGGCTGTTCCAGATGATGGAGCACGAGACGTCGTACCTGCCCCGGCTGACCGCGGCCCGTCAGATCGCCAGCGGCGGCAACGCCGCCGTCCGCTCCCTGCGCGGCCTGCTCGACCAGCCGCCTCAGGCGGCCGATACCCAGGGCCGGGAGCGCCTCGAGGAGCTGCGGACCTGGCTCGCCCCGTCCCTATTCCTCTTCACCGACGCCGCACACCCTCCCGGCGAACCGGACTGGCAGGGCGTGGCCCGGGGTACCCTGCACCGCTGGGTCGACCGCCTGGCCACCGACTTCCGCGAAGGGGCCCGCGTCTATGAGATCACCCTGGCACAGGGGTTCCGGATGGCGGCCAACTGGCGCACGTATCCGGCGCACCGCAATGTGCTGATCGAGGAAGCCGAGAAGGCGTTGCGGCACTCCCGGTTCTGGTACTCCCACCTGGTGCTCATCCAGGCGCTCACCCTGCTCGCCCTCCCCCGTGATCCCGGCGAGGCGTTGCGCGAACGGGGTCACGGTTCGGACCCGCGCGGCCTGGTGGGCTTCTGGACCTCCATCGCCGGCGGCGGGCTCCGCGCCCCGCAGCCCGGCAGCGGTACAGCCCACCCCCTCGTCCTCGAGGTCGCGGACCTGTGCGTCGAGGCGCTCATCGACCGCCATCCGGAACGGCACTGCTGGCTGGACGAGCGGGAGATCGTCGGGCGGATCGGGTCGGACAGCCCCCAGCCGGGCATTCGCCGGCACCAGGCCTCCTGGCTGCCGCCCTGGCACGGCTGGGCCGTCCTGGAACCGCGGGCCCAACGGCTGCTGGCCGACGTGATGCTGCTGCTCAATCTCGCCGACCGGGGACGGGACAACGACCAGCGGGCCCGCCGGCTCACGCGAGCCAGCCGGGCCGAGCTACCCCCGTGCCTCACCATCGACCGCACCGCCATGCGGGTCAACCTCAGCCGCCGCCAGGCCCACGACGTACTACCCGGGGCGACCTGCATCGACGACTGCCCCTTCCGACTGTGCCCGCTGCCACCAAAGGGCGACGAACTGCCGTACCAGATGGACGAGGCATTCTGCGCCCACCAGATCGACCTCGTCGGGCGCGCGCTCCGGCCGTCCGGGCGGGCGGACTGGCAGGCGGTCAACCGGCAGGACCTGCGGACGTTCTGGCGGGAGATGTCCGAGCGGATGGCCCCCGCCTGGCGGAAGTAGTCAGACCTAACTTGCGAGCGGCGCTTTACACCGCAGCTTCTCGAAGGATGATGTCCATTGACAGACATCTTTGTGAAAAGGCGCCGACCCTTCGTGAAGATCGACCGGTAGTCGCGTCGGCGCGCCAGACGATTCAACGCTGCGGCCCCGCGCGGTCCCGAGGCAAGCGGGCAGGGCGGGTGCCGATGCGACGGCGGCAAGCGGCACGATGTCAGCCATGACCGTGCCAGCCCGTCCGCCGCTTGCCGTACTGGAGGCGGTGCTGGAGCGGTTGACATATGTCAACGAGGAGACCGGGTACACCGTTGCCCGCGTGGCCACCAACCGTGGCAGCGATCTGCTGACCGTGGTCGGGGCGCTGCTCGGCGCGCAGCCGGGTGAGACGCTGCGGCTGCAGGGGCGGTGGTCGTCGCACCCGAAGTACGGTCGGCAGTTCGAGGTCGACTCCTACTCCACGGTGCTGCCTGCCACGATTCAGGGCATCCAGCGCTATCTCGGCTCGGGCCTCGTGAAGGGTATCGGCCCGGTGTTCGCCGAGCGGATCGTCGCCCATTTCGGCCTGGATACCCTGCGAATCATCGAGGAGGAACCCGCCCGCCTGGTGGAGGTGCCGGGGCTGGGGCCGAAACGCACGGCGAAGATCACCGCCGCGTGGGAGGAGCAGAAGGCCATCAAGGAGGTGATGGTCTTCCTGCAAGGTGTGGGCGTCTCCACCTCCCTCGCCGTGCGGATCTACAAGCAGTACGGCGATGCCTCCACCGACGTGGTCACCAAGGAGCCGTACCGGCTGGCTGCGGACGTGTGGGGCATCGGCTTCAAGACCGCCGACACCATCGCCCAGGCCGTCGGCATCCCCCACGACAGCCCCCAGCGGGTCATGGCCGGCCTGCAATACACGCTGTCGGAGGCCACCGACTCAGGCCACTGCTACCTACCGGCTCCCGAGTTGGTCGCCGACGCGACGAAGATCCTCGACGTGCCCGCCGACCTCGTCACCCGCTGCCTCGACGACCTTGTCGCCGACGAAGGAGTCGTCCGCGAGACGCTGCCCGCCGGGGACGGGGAGGCGGTGCAGGCGGTGTACCTGGTGCCGTTCCACCGCGCCGAGCAATCCCTCGCCAGTTCCCTACACCATCTGCTCACCACCCCGGCCGACCGGCTGCCTCACTTCACGAATGTCGACTGGGGCAAGGCTCTCGCATGGTTGAAGGCACGCACCGGCAACGACCTCGCTGCCGAGCAGGAGCAGGCGGTCCGTCTCGCCCTGACTGCGAAGGTGGCGGTGCTGACCGGCGGGCCGGGCTGCGGCAAGAGTTTCACCGTCCGCTCGATCGTCGAACTCGCTGCCGCCAAGAGAGCCAAGGTCACCCTTGTCGCCCCGACCGGCCGGGCCGCAAAACGCCTGTCCGAGCTCACCGGGCATCCCGCCGCCACCGTGCACCGGCTGCTCCAGTTACGCCCCGGCGGCGACCCCTCCTACGACCGGGACAATCCCCTCGACGTCGACCTGCTCGTCGTCGACGAGGCCTCCATGCTCGACCTGATCCTGGCCAACAAACTCGTCAAAGCCGTCCCACCCGGCGCCCATCTGCTGCTCGTCGGCGACGTCGACCAGCTCCCCTCCGTCGGTGCTGGCGAGGTCCTGCGCGACCTGCTCGCCGCCCCCACTATTCCGCGGGTGCGGCTGACGCAGATCTTCCGCCAGGCCGCCCAGTCCGGTGTCGTGACCAATGCCCACCGCATCAACGCCGGCCGCCCACCCGTGGTTCAGGGCCTGCCGGACTTCTTCCTGTTCGCCTGCGACGACACCGACGCCACCGCCGCCCTCACCGTCGACGTCGCCTGCACTCGCATACCGGCCAAGTTCGGCCTTGACCCGCGCCGGGACGTGCAGGTTCTCACTCCCATGCACCGCGGTCCGGCTGGTGCCGGCGCGCTCAACACGCTGCTGCAACAGCACCTCACCCCGCACCGGGAGGGGCAGCCGGAGCGGCGCGCGGGTGGGCGGGTGTTCCGGGCCGGTGACAAGGTCACCCAGATCCGCAACAACTACGACAAGGGCCAAGCGGGCGTCTTTAACGGCACCCTCGGAATCGTCACCGCGCTCTCCACGGAGGAGCAGACCCTCACGGTGCGTACCGACGAGGACGAGATCATTGACTACGACTTCGACGAACTCGACGAACTCGCCCACGCCTACGCCATGACCATCCACCGCTCCCAAGGCTCGGAATACCCCGCCGTCGTCATCCCCCTCACCACCAGCGCCTGGATGATGCTCCAACGCAACCTGCTCTACACCGCCGTCACCCGCGCCAAACAACTCGTTGTCCTCGTCGGCTCCCGCCGGGCCCTCGCCGCAGCCGTCCGCACCGTCAGCGCCGGCCGCCGTCACACTGCACTCGACCACCGCCTCAGTCGCCTGTGACGGGAGTATCTGGGCGATCGAACGGGCCGCTGGCCTGGACATGGGCGAGGACCTGGACTGCGTGTGGTGGTCGGCGGTCTGGCGCTCGCCGCGTTGGGCTTGGGAGCGCGTCCGACGGCGGTCGCGGATGCCGTTGGGCGGCCAAGGCCCGGCCAGGGGCTTTCAGGTCGTCAGGGTCAGACGGCTGCGCCGGGGCCTGGCAGCGGGTCGATGTCGTTTGCGTGCATCGGCTCGCCGCAGTGGGTGCACCGCAGGTCGACACCGCTGACTTCGCCGCACGCGTGGTGGCGGTAGAGCACTGGCGGGCCGGTCTCGCCGGCGAGCCATTTGTCTCCCCAACGGGTCATGACCATGAGCAGGTCGACCAACTCGGTGCCCTTCTCCGTCAGGATGTACTCGTAGCGCGGTCGCCGGTCGTAGGGGCGGCGTTCGAGCACGCCCTGGTCGACGAGGTGGTTCAGTCGCTCGGTCAGGACTTTGCGTGAGATTCCGAGGTCGGCCTGGAGCTGCTCGAACCGGTTGAGCCCGACCCATACGTCGCGCAGGACCAGCGGTGACCAGGGCTCCCCGATGACGTCGAGCGTGCGTGCGATCGAGCACGCCATTTTGCTGAAGTCCGTGCGTTGCATGGAACCAGCCTACCAATTGGGGTTCCCTTAGGGAACTGAGGTTGCTATGGTCACAGCGTCTCTTGAAGGAACCCCAGAAAGGATCACGGAGATGAGCAAGGTCATCAGCGCCCACGCGGTGTCGGTCGACGGTTACATCACCGGCCGCGGGCCCGGCGCCGGGCGTGGGCTCGGCGACGGGACGATGCTCTTCGACTGGTACTTCGACGGCGACACACCCAGCCAGGTGTTCGACGGCTTCAGGCTGAGCGAGCCCAGCACACGGGTCTTCGACGCCCTCGCCGGGCGCGTGGGCGCGGTCGTGGCGGGCCGCAACACCTATGAGGACTCCGACCATTTCGGAGGGGGCAGCCCCCACCCGACGGCCCGGCTGTTCGTCCTCAGCCACCGGCCCGCACCGGAGATCAGCGAGCGGCAGACCCTCGTCACCACCGGCATCGAGGACGCGGTCGCCGCGGCCCGCGAGGCCGCCGGCGACAAGGACGTCGGCCTCATGGGCGGCGGCGTCGTAACCGAGGCGTTGATAGCGGGGCTCGTCGACGAGATGGTCCTCCACCAGGTGCCAGTCCTACTCGGCGGCGGCCGGCCCTTCTTCCAGGCGCTGCCCGGGCATGTGCGACTCCGCCTCGTCGACGCCGTTCCGGCGCCCGGCGTCACCCACCTCCACTACAAGGTCGAGCGATGACCCTCGTCACCGGCAACGTCGCGTCGCGCGCCGACAACCACGCCACAAGCCCACCCAGAACCCACGCCAGGAGATGACCACGATGCTCAACCCCGACGTGCGCCGCGTGCTCGACGGCACCCCGATCGCACACCTCGCCAGCGTCCTGCCCGACGGCGCCCCCCACTGCGTCCCTGTCTGGATCGGCACGCACGGCGACCACATCGCGATCCTCACCGGCCCGAGCACCCGCAAAGCCCGCAACCTACGCCGCGACCCGCGGGTCGCGCTCTCCCTGACGCCCACCGACAACCCGTTCCAGCCGGTCATCATCCGCGGCCGCGTCATCGAGTGGCTCGAAGACGACGCCGCCTGGACGATCGTCGACCAACTGGCCACCAAGTACACCGGCCAGCCGTACCCGCGAGACGAACGGCGGGTCGTTGCGGTTATAGAACCCGAGCGGCAGACGATAGGTGTCGCATGAGCCGACGCGGGTCCGTGGCGACTGTCCATCTCTTCACACGTCCGAGTGAATGCCGGGCATGCGGACGAAGTGGGGGCAGGGCGTGGTCGGCGCCGTTCGGGTCGCCTCCGCCAAGGGCGGCTGGCTCTTCAAACGCCGCAGACTACCCGGCTCCGCCGCCGTGACGGGCGGCCGGTCGCGAGTAGACCGGCCGCCGTAACGGCGAATCGGATCAGGCGCGGCGCAGCCAGAACGTCAGGCCGAGGTCGGCGTCCTGGTGCGGCGTGGCTGCCCAGTCCGGCTCGCCGGGGCCGAACCGCACCGCGAGCACCTCGTCGGCGACCATGTCGCGGTGCTCGTCGAGCGCCGCCGCGACGTCGTTCTGGGCCGCTGCGTAGCGCAGCTCGATCCGGTCGGAGACTTCCAGCCCGCTGGTCTTGCGGGCCTCCTGGATTAGGCGGATCGCCTCGCGGGCGAGCCCGGCGCGGCGCAGCTCCGGGGTCAGCTGCAGGTCGAGCGCGAGCGTGGCGCCGGCCTCCGAGGCGACCGCCCAGCCTTGGCGCGGCGTCTCGGTGATGATCACGTCGTCGGGGCCGAGGGTCAGCGGCTCGCCACCGACGATCACGGTGGCCTCGCCGGCCGCGAGGCCCCGCTTGATGGCGGCGGCGTCGGCCGCGGCGATGGCCTTGGCCACGTCCTGCACGGCCTTGCCGAACCGCTTGCCGAGGGTCCGGAAGTTCGCCTTGGCGGTAGTGTCGACCAGCGACGCCTCTGAGGCGCTGAGCGGCAGGACCACGGCGACGTTGAGCTCTGCGGCGATCTCTGCGATGAGCTGCGGCTCCAGGTCGGCGAAGCCCTGTGCCGAGGCGAGCGAGCGGGCCAGCGGTTGGCGGGTCTTGACCCCGGACTCGGCGCGTGCCGTGCGACCCAGTTCCACCAGGCGTCGGGCCACCGTCATCTGCTCACCCAGTCGGGGATCGATCAAGCATTCGTCCACCTCCGGATACGCCGCCAGGTGCACCGACGGGGCGGCCGTCGGGTCCACCGCCACCACGATGTCCTGCCAGACCCGCTCGGTGATGAACGGGATGAGCGGCGCGAGCAGCAGGGTCACCGTTCGTAGCGCCTCGTGCAGGGTGGCCAGGGCGGCCGGGTCGCCGCGCCAGAAGCGGCGGCGGCTGCGCCGGACGTACCAGTTCGACAGGTCGTCGACGAACGCGGCGAGCAGCTTGCCTGCCTCCTGGGTGTCGAACGCGGCCATCGCCTCGTCGACCTGACGCACCAGGACGTTGAGCTCAGAGAGCAGCCACCGGTCGAGCACCGGCCGGTCCGCCGCCGGCGCCGGGTCCTCAGCGGACGGCACCCAGTTCGCGGTGCGGCCGTAGAGCGCCTGGAAGGCGACCGTGTTCCAGTAGGTCAGCAGCGTCTTGCGGACCACTTCCTGCAGGGTCGTGTGACCCACCCGGCGGGATGACCAGGGCGAGCCTGCGGCGGCCATGTACCAGCGCACGGCGTCGGCGCCGTGCTGCTCCATCAGCGGGATGGGCTCGAGGATGTTGCCCAGGTGCTTGGACATCTTGCGGCCGTCTTCGGCGAGGATGTGCCCGAGACAGACGACGTTCTCGTACGAGGACCGGTCGAAGACCAGCGTGCCGACGGCCATGAGGGTGTAGAACCAGCCGCGGGTCTGGTCGATCGCCTCGCAGATGAACTGGGCCGGGTAGCTGCGCTCGAACAGTTGCTGGTTGCGGTGTGGGTAGCCGAACTGGGCGAAGGGCATTGCGCCCGAGTCGTACCAGGCGTCGATGACCTCCGGCACGCGCGTCGCCGTCGCGCCGCAGTGGCAGGTGAGGGTGACGTCGTCGACGAATGGGCGGTGCGGGTCGAGGTTCGACAGTTCCCGCCCGGTCAGCTCGCTGAGTTCGGCGAGCGAGCCGACACAGGTCAGGTGTTGCTGCGGGCAGCGCCAGATCGGCAGCGGGGTGCCCCAGTAGCGGGACCGTGACAGGGCCCAGTCGACGTTGTTGGTCAGCCAGTCACCGTAGCGGCCGTGCTTGATGGTCGCGGGGTGCCAGTTGGTGCGCTCGTTCTCGCGCAGCAGCTGGTCGCGGATCGCCGTGGTGCGCACGTACCAGGACGGCTGGGCGTAGTAGATGAGCGGCGTGTGGCAGCGCCAGCAGTGCGGGTAGCTGTGCTCGTACTGCTGCTCGCGGAACAGCAGGCCGCGGTTCTGCAGGTCGGTGACCAGCGGCGCGTCGGCGTCCTTGAAGAACATCCCGCCGACCAACGGGATCTGCGTCTCGAACGTGCCGTCGGGGCGCACCGGGTTAACCATCGGCAGCCCGTAGGTCCGGCAGCTGGCGAGGTCGTCGGCGCCGAACGCGGGTGCCTGGTGGACCAGGCCGGTGCCGCTGTCGGTCGTGACGTAGGTCGCGAGTATGACGAGGTGCGCGTCCGGCACGTCGACCAGGTCAAACGGCCGCCGGTAGGTCCAGCGCTCCAGCTCCTTGCCGGTGAAGCTGTCGCCGGTGCGGGTCCAGCCGTCGAGGACCTGCTCCAGCAGCGGCTCGGCGACGACGAGCCGCTCGGTGCCGTCGGTCGCCACCACGTAGGTGACGTCCGGGTGTACCGCCACGGCCGTATTGGACACCAGGGTCCACGGGGTCGTCGTCCAGACCAGTAGTGACGCCTGCCCGGCGAGGGGTCCCGAGGTCAGCGGGAATCGCACGAACACTGAGGGATCCGTGTCGTTCTCGTAGCCCTGCGCCAGCTCGTGGTCGCTCAGCGCGGTCTGGTCGCGTGGGCACCACGGTGCCACCCGGAAGTCCTCCACCAGCAGGCCCTGGTCGAAGATCTGCTTGAGCGACCACCAGACGGATTCCACGTAGTGTGGGTCCATGGTGCGGTACGCGTCGTCCATGTCGACCCAGTAGCCCATGCGCTCGGTCAGCTCGGCGAAGGCGTCCGTGTGTCGGGTCACTGATTCCCGGCATTTGGCGTTGAACTCGGCGATGCCGTAGGCCTCGATGTCCTGCTTGCCGGTGAAGCCGAGTTCCTTTTCCACCGCGAGCTCGACCGGCAGGCCGTGGCAGTCCCAGCCCGCTTTGCGGGGGACGTGGAAGCCCTTCATGGTCTTGTAGCGCGGGAAGATGTCCTTGAACACCCGCGCCTCGATGTGGTGGGTTCCCGGCAGCCCGTTGGCGGTCGGTGGGCCTTCGTAGAAGATCCAGTCGGGCCGCCCCTCGGTCTGCTCGAGGCTGCGCTTGAAGATGCTGTTGCTGTGCCAGAAATGCAGCACCTCATGGTCAAGGGTGGCCAAATCGACCTGCGCGGGCACGGTTCTGTACATCCGGTCGGTCCTCCGTCGGGCGTGCTGTCCAACGGAGGGACGAGGCCGGGCCCCGCGGTACCACCCTCCTTGGTCGCGTGAAACGCACGACCCGCTCATTCGGATGCAAGGTCAGTTCTACTCGGCCCGCGGGCCTTTCTTCCGACGGCTCCGGGGTGATCTTCCCGCCGTGCACGCTCCCGGGCTCACACCGCCCCCGAGTCGCTCCGAGCTGCGTCCGGTGGTACTCGTCCCCATCAACGCCTCTTGCGGCACGAACTTTACAACAGGCCGCTCCGCGCGGTCGTAAACGCCACCAGCCCGGCTGCCGTCCGGCCGTTGTCCTGGCTCTCATGGCCGTCTGCCGTCACTGTCGAGCTCTGTGGCGGCGGCACGGGCAGCCGGATGCGGAGGCCGGGATCTCGCTGGCCGGTCCTACGGGTGTGGGCTACGCCCGCCTAAGTTCGAGCACAGGAATGGTGCGGACTCCAGCAGTTTGGCGTGCATACTCGGCAAAGCCAGGGTAGCGCCGCGCTTGCTCGGCGTAGATGCGGTCGCGTTCAGCGCCGGTCAGTTCGCGGACGGTCACCTTGTATGTCTCGGTTCCGCGTTCGACACTCCCGACACCGGCGGCGGCCAAGTTGTGGTACCAGTCCGGGTTGGTGGGTGCTCCACCCTTGGTTGCGAAGACGTAGATGATGCCCGGCTCGGTGTCGTGCGGGAGGTACATGGTCGGGTTGACGTGCTCCCGCCCGCTTTTGCGGCCGCGGTGATGCAACAGGACCAGCGGAGCGCCCTCGAAGTTCCCGCCAACCCTGCCCTCGTTTGCTCGGAACTCCGCGATGATCTTCGCGTTCCAGTCGAGCGTGTCGCTCATGTCGAACTCCAGTCGTTCACGATCTCGGGAGATCCGCTGAGACCGGATGATGGAGAGGCCCGGCGGCCGTTCCCGGCGATCAGGCCTTTGACCTGGCACTTCATGGTAGGTAGGCCCTCATCCCGGAACTGGGTGGAGACGAGCAAACCGGCCGGCTACGACACCTTTGCGTGGGCGTTCACTGCTCAGATCGTTCGGCGAGGGGGCGTCGGGCGGCACGGCCGCGCCGGCGATGTTCCCGCCCACGTGGGCAACCGACGAGGTGCCCGGGATCAGCATAATGCTCGGCGAGTGCTGCTGCAGCCAGGACCGGACGACCGCGATCGAGGTCGCGCCACCCGCTTGGCGACCGACTCCAGCACGTCGACTGCAGCGGGAGAAGCCGCCGGGCGGGAAGTACGGCACGGACACGATGTGCTGCTCGGGCGTCAACGCCAGCACTGGCTCGTCCGCCCGGTGGTCGTGGCCGAGGTGCCGGGCGACGACGCCGGGGATTGCGTGTATCGCGGGCGTATCCAAAAGTGCATACGCCACTGCAGCGGCCCTCCGTTTCTAACGGGTGCATGAAGCAGAGTGCATCCGTGTCAGCGCCGCCCCGCCGTACGCGCGGGATCGTGCTCGTCAGCCTGCTCTGCCGCTGACTCGACCAGATGGTCAAGAGCATCTTTGCTGCCCGCATCGGCTAGGTGTCGCAGCAGGCCGAGGTCACCGGTTTCGGCGGCTTGTTCGATCAGCAACGCGATGTCGTCATGGCCAAGCGGCTGGTTCATCGGTGTTTTCCCACGGCGGTTGCGGCGGAGCTGGCGTCGAGGCAGTGCCTCAGTCGCCGACATACCGCGATCCACCAACTACCTTGACAGTCACAGTACCCCGACCTACGGTGTAACCCGGGAGGTGAGGTATGAGCACCAACAAGATCACATCCGATCTGCTACGCGGGAACACCGACACGATGATCTTGCGGCTGCTGACGGAGTCCGACCGCTACGGCTACGAGATCGTCAAGCTGATCGCTGAACGCTCGCAGGGCGAGTACGAGCTCAAGGAAGCCACTATGTACTCCAGCGTCCGGCGCTTGGAGGCCGAGGGCGACATCACCTGGTACTGGGGCGACGAGTCTCAGGGCGGACGGCGCAAATACTTCCGGATCACCGACAAGGGCCGCGCGACCTACGCGCACAACAAGACCACCTGGGACTACGCCAAGCGCGTACTGGACACGCTGCTGTAAAGGGGACGAACACCAATGAACGACAGACTCAACGAGTACGTGGACGGCGTCTTCGCCCCTTACGAGGGCACCAAGAGTGTTGGCGAACTGAAGACGGACCTGCTCGCCGATCTGCAGGAGCGATATCGCGAGCTGCTCGCCGAGGGCAAAGATGAGGCGGCGGCGTTCGAGCTGACCGTCGACAGCATCGGCGACATCGAGGAGACGGTGCGGGAGGTGTCGAATCTCTCGCGGGTTCTCGAGCGGCAGGTGGTTACGCGATTCGACGCGAGCGCCCTGGAGGGCAGCGACTTCGCCGGCGTCGCGGCGCGACAGGGAAGGTTCGGAGCGAGCGCGCTGCGCGGCTCCGACTTCTCCAACGCCGACCTCACCGGCAGCAAGTTCAAGAGCAGCGACATGAGACACGTCAACTTCGACGGCGCCAACCTGACCGACGCGAACTTCACGACGTCCGACCTGTCGGATGCCAGCTTCCGCCGCGCAAAGCTGGTCCGTACCGACTTCAGCATGTCCGGGCTCAACGGCGTCCGGTTCGCCGACGCCGCGCTTACCGACGTCGCGTTCCGCAAGACCGACCTGCGGAAGACCGTCTTCGAACGCTGCACGTTCACCGGCGTGGACTTCTCCGCGTCCGATCTGCGCGGCCTCAACTTCGACGGGGCGGCCTTCACCGGTGTGAAGTTCGACCGGGCAGGGCTTGAGGGCCTGTCGATGCGCGGGGCGATCCTGCGCGACTGCTCTTTCCGCGGCGGCTGGAGCAAGAGGTACTACAAGGCCCTACGCACCGTGAACTTCGACGGGGCGCGCATGGACAAGCTCACCTTCGCCGCGCTCAAGGGCTTCGGCGTCGAACCGGCCAACGTGACCGTCGAATAAGGAGACGTCACCATATGCAAACCCCGCCCCTCGCGATCCAGGTTATGGGATTGCACAAGTCCTACGGCAAGCTCGAGGTCCTCAAGGGCGTGGACTTCGCCGTGGCCAGCGGCAGCATCTTCGCACTGCTCGGCTCCAACGGCGCCGGCAAGACCACCGTCGTGCGCATACTGTCCACGCTGCTCAAACCCGATGGCGGCAGCGCAAGCGTCAACGGATTCGACGCCGTTTCCCAGCCCGAAAAGATCCGGGAGTCGATCAGCCTGACCGGACAGTTCGCCGCAGTCGACCAGATCCTCACCGGCCGCGAAAACCTGATCATGGTCGCCAAGTTGCGACAGGTGAAGAACCCCGGCCAGGTCGCCGACGGCCTGCTCGAACGATTCGGCCTCTCTGACGCGGGCGCGCGCCGGGTGGCGACCTACTCGGGCGGCATGCGCCGGCGCCTGGATATCGCCATGAGCCTCATCGGCGACCCGCCGGTCATCTTCCTCGACGAGCCGACCACCGGCCTCGACCCGGAAGCCCGCATCGAAGTGTGGAAGGAGATCAAGAGCCTTGCCGGCAAGGGCACGACGGTCCTTCTGACCACCCAGTACCTGGAAGAAGCGGAGAAGCTGGCCGACCGGATCGCGATCCTGCACCAAGGCACGATCATCGTGTCGGGCACCCTGGCGGACCTGCGCCAGCTGTTGCCGCCCGCGAAGGCGGAACTCGTGGAACGCCAGCCCACCCTGGAGGAGATCTTCCTGTCGATCGTCGGCACCAAGGAGATGCAGCGATGAGCTCGCATGTCGTCAGCAACACCAGCGTCATGCTCGGACGGTCCATCCGCCACGTTACCCGCAGCATGGACACCATCATCACCGTCACGATCATGCCGATCGCGTTCATGCTGTTGTTCCGCTACGTGTTCGGCGGCGCCATCCAGGCCGGTACCGACAACTACACCAATTACCTGATGCCCGGCATCCTGCTCATCGCCATCGCCAGCGGCATCTCCTACACCGGCTTCCGGCTGTTCAACGACATGCAGAGCGGCATATTCGAACGGTTCCACTCGATGCCGATTACACGGTCGTCCGTCCTTTGGGGACACGTGCTGACCTCGATGGTGTCCAATGCCATCTCCGTCGTGGTCATCATCGGGGTCGGGCTCATCATGGGCTTTCGCACCTCGGCCGGTGTGCTGGCCTGGCTTGCCGTCGTCGGGATCCTAGCGCTGTTCACCCTCGCGCTAACGTGGGTCGCGATGATCGCCGGCCTGGCGGCGTCCTCGCCAGACGGAGCGTCCGCCTTCTCCTACCCTCTTGTCTTCCTACCGTTCATCAGCTCGGCGTTCGTCCCCACCGACACCATGCCCGGGCCGGTGAAAGCCTTCGCCGAACACCAACCGGTCACCTCCATCGTCAACACCATCAGGGCGATGTTCGAGCAGCAGCCGGTCGGCAACGACATCTGGATCGCCCTCGGCTGGTGCGCCGGCATCCTCGTCGTCGCCTACGCCTTCGCCATGCGGGCCTACCACCGCAAAATCGCCTGACACCACAGGAAAGATGTCGCCCGCGGCGACCGCCAAGCGGCCGCCGCGGGCCCGGCAACGAGGAGGGGAAGCCGACCATCCAGGCATAACGCACACGGGCCACAACGTCGCCCCCGGCGGGCCGCCAGTTCACCAACTAAAGGTAAGCCGTAGCCGTACCGGTTGGTCAATCTGTAGGGGCGGGTTCTCGATGGCGAAAACGAGCGAATCGTCCGTCGCTCGACCCCTCGCTTGTAAGAACTGCGCGCTTCGTCTAGGCGTCCGTCCGCGTCCGTGACCTCGGGCTACGATCCAGGCTCGGTCGCCGCCGACTGTCCTCATCTCGGGCCGTTGCTGTCGGCATCGGTTATGGGAAGGCGTGACTCGCCCTTCGGATCCTAGAGTGGCGTCCATGTCGGGCCGGCGGGAACGCATGCGTCGGGAGCTGGGTGGCTTCCTCAAGGAGTATGGCCGCAGCTCTCGATCTCGCAACGGGATGGATCCGAACGATCGCCAGTACAGCCGCAAACTGGAGACCCAAATCAAGCGGATGCGCCCGGAGGACCTCGACCGCCTGATGCGGGACGACGAAGACGACGACCAGTAGCCACAGACCGTCAGGTTTGGAACGTGCCTTGCATCGCTCTGACCGACGGTTTGGTCGAGGTGCTGACCAGCCACGGCGGCGGACCGGGGCAATGCCTCGCGGTCATGCTGCTGCCATCCAATGTCCCGCTGTTGGCTGGCATTGACCGCTGCATCGGGCACGGATCGGACACGGACTCAGGTGAGGCCGAGGCATGAACCCCTATGCCGCGAGGCGACGGCAGATCCACCGAAATTGGACCCATCCGCACTCTGGCCTGGCTTGCGATCGTCGGTGTCTCTCGACCTTTCAGATGCGTTTCGCTGTCGGCTGCGCCGGATCCGCGTCCGATGCCCTTCGCGGCGGCGGGGAATATAGCGCATTGTCAGGTGTCGTAGGACCCATCCCATGGCTCGTCAAAGCCAAGGCCCGGATACAGCTCGACCCGGTCGACCTTGTCCACGGCCCCTTTCAGCGCCGCGAGTGGGCACCGTGCACAGTTCGCAGAGGAATTCGAGCATCGTGCACGGTGGCACCGGCAGGAGGCCACGTCATAGCGTCTGCCGCATCACCGCCGCGGCTCGCCGAAGGTCCGCCCGGAGCGGGCCTGCCGTGGATCAACCTGTCGATCACGGGAAGGGACCTCATGAAATCTCGACGCATCCTGTCCGGCCTGGCCGCAGCGGCGCTCGCCGCCACCGCGTCCCTGACGTTCGCGGCCCCGGCCTCCGCCGCCACCTGGGACCACTGGATGTACACCGATGACGCCGACCCGGGCGGCATCGTCCGCTTCCGCGCCGACGGCGACGTCGTGCAACTCTGCGACATCGAGGCCGACGGGTGGAAGGTCTATTTGACGGTCTCCGACTGGACCCAGAACAACCTTCACAAGTACAACCTGAGTGTCGGCGGCAACGGCAACTGCATCGAGGCCCGGGCATCGTTCGGCAGCCCGTACGACCTGCGTGAGGGCAACGTGTTCAGGTTCGCCATCTGGTTGGACAAGGACGGTAGCGTCCCGAGTTACCACGACGTCGCATACTGGTCGAACGTGAACTGACGGGCACGTGCGACCAAGGGCCGGTCCCAGTGGGGCCGGCCCTTCGCAGGGTGGCGGAGGTACGAGATTCGAACTCGTGAGGGTGCTAACCCCACACACGACACGGCATACAACTCCCGCGCCAACCCACTGCAGCTGGCCCGTCGAGGGGATTGTCGCGACCTCCCGACCAAGATCGACCGGAGCGTCCACGCGGTCATCTTGCAGGAAGACTGTCAGCGTGGGAACGGCACACGATCAGCCTCAAGTGGGCCTCGACGCGCTCTCACGTGGCCTGATTTGGCCCGGGGTGACACCATCTTGTGGCCCGTGGATGGCCCGGCTCGCCCTCTGCGAGGAACCTGCCCTTCAATCGGCCTGACCATCATCGAGGATGGAAACGAAGCCGTCTTTCCAGTGGTCCTCGTCGAGGCTGTAGCGGTTGATGTAGAAGCAGTCGGGCTCGTCGCGGAAGCCAGGCAGCTTCCTGGCTCGCTGTATCCGTTCCTCCGCTCGTGCCTCCGACGAGTACACCCCCAGAATCTTGAGATCGTCACCGTCTTCCTTGTCCCAGACCAGCTCGCCGGCTTCGTCTCGGTGCGTTGTTGATCGCCCATCGAGCCACCGGGCGTGGCGGACGTGCCAGAGCAGGAAGACCTCCATGCAGCCGGACGCTACCCGCTACCGCTCTGACCAATGGGCGGCGTGATTGATCCTGGGACACGGCGAGCCGGCCGAGGGGGACGAAACCGTCGAGCTATGCATTACGGGATCAAACTGCCAGCTCCGACGACCTCGGCACTTGAGAGTCGAGTACCGGGCGTTGCGGCTGCTGGCGGACTCGGCGCGCAACGGGGCGGTCGCCGCGCTGGCCCGGAGGATGCCTGCTGTCGACGCTGTGGGCGGGGCCGGACACGACCGGAAAGGCGGTACGGGCAGGCGAGCACCTGGTGCAGGGCACGGTGCGGCGCGACCCGGTCAGGCTGCGGCTGGGCCTCGCCGGGGACGACTTCGGGTACGCCATCGACTTCGGCCTGCCCCGGCAGCCGGTCACCTCGGCGTTCGCCCTGGACCCCGAGGTTAAGCGCGAGGCGGTGTGGGCGGCGCCGCTGCTGCGCCCGTCGGAGCTGCTGACCGACCGGTCTGGCACCGCACTGCGCATCCGGGACGGCCGTTCGTGGCTGGCGGTGCCCGACGCGGTTCATCCGTTCGACAGCATGCTCAGCGAGTACACCGACCCGCAGCGTGCCCCCGAGCTGCTGACGGTGCGGGAGCGGATCCGGTCGTGGCGCTTCTACGACCATCTGCGCACCGACGCTGACGCGCCGGCGCGTCGGGCACAGATCGACACCCGGGCCCTGTCTTCACCGTGCTTCCGGTCGGGGTGGTAGCACTCGCCCTCACCTAAAGGTCTTGATGGTGATAGCACGGTTCACGTTCGGCCGGTGGGATCGTCGCGATCGCGTCCGCGCGGGTGGGTCGGCGTGCCAGGGTGGCTGCGTGACGGGTCAGCGAAGCAGCGGCGGCGATGATGGCGGCGGCAGGGCGAGCCGAGAACCTGATTCGCAAACATGGGAGCCCGCAGCAGACGACGCTCCTGGAACTGTTCTTCGACCTGGCCTTCATCTTCGTCATCCAGCGGATTGCCCTGCGGATCACCGAACGATTGAGCCGGCCTGGCGTCGCTGGCGGGTGGCATGCCTTCCCCGCCGCGGGCAAGACGCTGCTGCTGCTCATGCCGCTGACCTGGGTGTGGACCCTGGCGGCGTGGACGACTGCTAAGTACGACCCGCGCCGGCTGCCCGTGCAGGCCGTGATCATCACGGCCATGTTCGGTGTCTTGATCATGTCGGCGGGGCTGCCCGCCGCGTTCCGAGGTGGCGGTCTGGCCTTCGTCGTGCCGTACGTCGTCATCCAGACCGGCCGGGCCGCCGTCGTCATGATCATCCTGCGCGGGCACGAGCTCGCGCGCACCGCAGCCCGCGAGCTCGTCTGGTTCACGCTGTCCGGCCTCCTGTGGATCACCGGTGCGCTCACTCACGGCGGAACCCGGGTGACGCTGTGGGTTTGCGGCGCGGCTACGGACTTTCTGGCTGCCAGAATCGGCTGGCCGGTGCCCCGGCTCGGCTCGCTGCGCGTCACGGCGTGGGCGGTCGCCGGGGCGCATCTGGCCGACCGGTACCGGCAGTTCCTCCTGATCGCCCTCGGCGAGTCCGTCGTGGCCCTGGCCCTGGAATACACGAGGGGCTTGTACGACGTCGAGCCGACCGTCGCGTTCGTGATCGGCTTCGCCACCACCGTGCTGCTGTGGCGGATCTACTTCTACCGGACGGGGCAGACCCTCGGCGACGCCATCGCCGCGTCGGAGAACCCGGAACACCTCGGTCGCGTGGCCGCCCTCGCCCACTGGATCATGATCCTCGGGATCATCATCACCGCCGTCGGCTACGAACTGGTCATCCCCCACCCGCTCGGTGACACCATGCCGGGCTGGGCGGCGGTCATCCTCGGCGGCCCTGCCCTGTACGTCGCCGGACGCGCCCACTTCGAGTACGTGGCCTTCGCCCTGGTGTCTCGACCCCGCGTGGTCGGGGTCGTCATTCTCGTCCTCGCCGCCCCGCTGATGGTCCCCCTGCCACCGGTGCTGGTGTCCCTCATCGCCGCGCTGGTTCTGGCCGGGATCGCCGCTGCCGACGCCGCGCGTGCCCGCGGAAGACCACCGGAGGCCCCATCACCACCCAGGCGAATGGTGCGAAAGCAATCAATCAGTCCGCGCGGTGGAGACAGGGGTTGTGACGGTGGGTGAGGCACGGCTGCTGCTGAAGGACGGGACCAGACGGCAGGCGACCTTCCTGGAGTTGTTCTTCGACGTGGTGTTCGTCTTCGCGTTCACCCGGATATCGATCCGGTCCGCCGAGGTCCTCACCGGCCCCGACCGCCACATCACGAGCGTCGTCGCCATGGGTCTGAGCAAAGCACTGCTGCTGCTCCTAGCGCTGTGGGCGGTCTGGCACCTCACCGCCTGGACCACCAGCCAGTACGACCCCTACCACCACAGAGTCCAACTCGTGGTTATCAGCTCACTGGTCGCCAGCCTGGTCATGGGAGTCGCGATATCCAGAGCCTTCGGCGAACGACGCCTGGCCCTCGCCTGCGCCTACGTTCTCGCCCACGTCAGCCGATCCCTCATCCTGTCGATCTCACTGCGCGGCGAAACCGAACGACGACGCCACGAGCTACGCATGCTGACCACGTTCAGCCTGACCGGCGTTCTGTGGATCACCGGCGCCGCGCTGCCACTCAGATGGCGGCTACCGCTGTGGCTGCTCGCGCTGGCCACCGAGTGGGTCACCGCACGAGCCGGCTTCCCCGTCCCCGGCCTCGGCCGCTCCCCAGCGGCGAAACTGCGCATGGAGGGCGAACACCTCGCCGAGCGCTACCAACAGTTCCTCCTCATCGCCCTCGGCGAGGCGATCCTGGTCACCGGCCGCGTCTACGCGGAAGGCACCATCGGCACCGGCGAAACCGCCGCGTTCGCGATAGCGGTGGCCACCACCGTGCTGATCTGGCGGATCTACTTCCACCGCGCCGGGCAGATCCTCCCCGAAGCGATCACCAAAAGCACATCCCCGGCACGAATGGGTTGGTCCACCACCGACTCACACCTGATCATGCTCGCCGGCATCGTCACCACCGCCGTCGGCTACCACGTGACCATCGAACACCCACACGGAGACACCCAGGCCACATGGATCGCCGTCATCCTCGGCGGACCGGCCCTGTTCACCGTCGGCCGGGCGCGCTTCGAGCACGAGGTCTTCTCCCGCGTGTCCCACTCCCGGATCGTCGTCCTTCTCATCCTGGCCGCCCTTTTCCCCGTGATGATCCACCTGCCAGCACTGGCCTCAGCAGCAGCCGCAGCCGCCATACTGGCCGCAGCGGCCATCGCCGACGCGCGGCGCGCATGGGGACGCCCACCCGAACAACCCAAACCGTCACCATGACGGCCCCAACCGCTGCGGCGTGGCGCCGGACCCGCGCGTTCAGCCTGATGCACTGGGCGTTCAACATCGGTGCGGCGGCCGCGGCCGTGATGGCTGGCTTCCTCGCCGCCCACGGATACGCCCTGCTCTTCGCGATCGACGCGGTGACCTGCCTGATCTTCGCGGTCATTGCCGCCGTGGGCATCCCACGCGTGCCTCGCGCGCTGGTTTCCCAGAAGCGGGGCGGCTACCGCATCTTGTTCGCCGACCGGGTCATGCTCGTCTTCATCGGGCTCAGCTTCGCCTAGGAGGTCGTCTACAGCCTGACCGAGTACGCCATCCCGCTCTCGATCCGCCTCGACGACCTCAGCCCGACCGTGTTCGGTGCGGTCGCCGTCGTCAACGCGGTCCTCGTCGTGGTGCTGCAGCCGGTCCTCTATCCGCACCTGACCCGGTTCGGTCGTTTGCACGTGCTCGCAGGGGCCTGGGCCGTCGTCGGAATCGGCATCGCGACCACCGGCCTCGTGCACACCCCGGTCGGGTACGCGCTGAGCGCGGTGATCTGGTCCGCCGGCGAGGTGGCCGGCGGCATCGCCGCCGACCTCGCCCCGGCCCACGCGCAGGGGCGCTACCAGGGCGCGATGATGTGGGCCGGATCGCTGGCCAGGTTGGCCGGACCGGCCCTGACGACGGCCCTGTTCGCCTCGGTCGGCCCGGCCGCGCTGTGGTGGTCGTCGGCGCTGACGGGCGTGCTGGGCGCGCTGATCCTGATGCGGCTGCTGCCAGTCCTCCACCGCCGCCTCGCCCACACCCTTGGGCCCGTCAAACGAACGGTGTAACTCGGGTTGTTGACGACTACTTCCGGCCCGCGGACAATCCGGGGCGCTGTCGCGGCCACGGACCTGAATCACGACGGTCACGGCGCTGCTCGGGCACACCGCATTCAGGGATAGGGATGGTCGAGGAGGCCGTCAGCATCACTACGCGCGTGTAGGTAGTCGGCGAAGGTGACCGTGCCGCGGTCACCATTGGTGAGCAGGTGGCCACCCACGCCGAACCCCGCGCCCAGCCTGCCCCAGAGGGGGATCTTGATGACTGGGCGGCGGCGTTGTGCAGCGGCGAGATAGGCGCGCATCAGGTCCGCCATCGACTCGACCTTCGGCCCGCCGAGTTCGCGAACGCGGCCTGCCGCAGGCCCCATGACGAGTTCGGCCATTCGATCGGCGACATCGCCCACGTCGACTGGCTGCAACAGTGACTTCCGCGGCACCACGGCGGCCGGACCTTTGGAAAGTCGCGTCAAGTACATCAGCATCAGATCATGGAACTCTGTGGCCCGCAGGATCGTCCATGGCAGCCCGGAGTCTTCGACGAGCCGCTCGTTATCTAGCTTGGCCTGGAAGAACCCGAATCGAACCCGGTCCACTCCGACGATCGAGACGTACACCAGGTGCGGCCGTGCTCCACTTGTCGCATTGAGCAGCTGCCGGAGCTGGGTCACGTCCCGTTGCGGTCGCCGGTAGTCGGCCGCACTCGCGCAGTGGGCGATCACATCCACATCCTCGACCGCTGCGGCCAGGCCATCGCCGGTCTCGAGATCACCCTGGACGAACCCAGGTCCCTGAGATGGGCGACGGCTCAACACCCGCACCTCGGTTCGATCCTGTAGCCGATGTACCAGCTCGCGACCCAGCACGCCGGTGCCACCAGTGATGAGCACCCTGTCTGGACGTGTCATAGCCCCTCCTTACCTTGGAAACGGCTGGCCGGTTTCTCCAGGAAGCCCAGTACGGCGTGAAAGCCGATCGGCCGGTACATCTGAACCCAGGAGCGCAGCGCCGACACCGGTGCCGGGTGGGCAAGCGTCTCCACCGGTTGGCGTCAGGCATCGGGTTCGGCCGCGGTGGAGCGATGCGCGGAGCCGCGTTCGCCTTGTTCACGGCCCTTGGACAGGCCCCGATCCAATACGAATACCAGCACGTACGCCTCGGCGAAGGCGCATACTGCCCACATCGCCCAGGCCAGGACGCTGAGGTTCAGGGGCTGGTGCAGCACGTTGAATGGGCCCATGAACTCGGCGAACACGGTGCCCAGCCACACGATGAGGCCGAGCCGCCATGCCCTGCTGTGCAGGCCCGTCGTCCAAGCAGGAGCGATGGACCGGTAGACGACGGCGTAGCCAATCCCGAACGCGAGCATCCCGCCGAGGATGACCAGCGGATTCTCCAGAACCCGTGGAAGTGGCTCCAGTTCCTTCCACACGGTGATGACCTTGGGATGCTGGGTGTCGGGGTCGAACAACAACCCTTCCGCGCCTGGGCGTGAACCGCCGAGCAGGCGGAATGTGACGAACGTGCCTAGCACGAACGCGATGCCGCCGGCGAGACCAGCAGCGAGTGTTCGCCAGATCGAGATGGTGTGTCGCATCGTTCGCCTTCCTGAGTTGGGCTGCAGTGAAGGAAGCTGCTACCAAGTACCGTGTAGTGCTGCGTGACTGAATGCGTGCTGAATGGGTGATCGCCGGTAAGTCCGCGGCTGAGGGCAGCTACCCGAGCATGAGGCTGGGACGGGCGCGTACGGCACGCTGGAACTTGGTGGGGCGGTCTTCAGGTGGACCCAAGCGAGCGCTCGTGTTCGCTGCGGTCAGACGGTGCGGCGGGAGCGGGCCAGGGCCAGCCAGCCGAGGACCGTGGCGATCAGCCCAACCATGAGGGCCAAGTAGCCACCGGCGATCCCGTTACCGGTGCCGAGACCACCGTCGGCGGTGATCACCACCAGCCCGCCGTTGACCACGGCGACCAGCCCCGCCACCAGCGCCACGATGGCGCCCTTACCTCCGTTGCCGATTCGACTGGCGGGGCGGGCCAGAGCCAGCCCGCCGATGACCACGCCAGCCAGCGCCAGTAGCGCGGCCGCGCTGCCCCAGATTCGTTCGGGGGTCCAGCCGTAAACGGTGGTGGGCTGGGCCAAGACGTGCGCGGCCGCTGGTGTGGCAAGCACGAAAACTCCGAGCAGGGCGGCTGCGGCTGCGGCGAGCAGGTGACGGACAGACATGAGCTGCTCCTTTTCCTCTTAGGACGTTGTCGTCTGATCCTGTCCGCCGGACCCACCGCCTGTCGTCCTGCTGGCGCGGGCACTTTACGCTGCCGCAAGCGGTGCATCCGGCTGCCGCGGATGCCGTAGAAAGCCGGTAAGCTACCGCGTTTGCGGTAGGCGCCCGATCATCCGCGCGCACGAGTCGCCCGGGCGGACTTGCGGTTAGGGTGCGCGCATGAGCAGGCGACGGATCGGTGTCAGAGACTGGACGATCGCCGTCAGCGTGGCGGCGATCCTGGTAGTCACCGGGCTATCCGGGCAGCACTCCGCCACCAACCTCGACCGGCTCGGCTACGCGCTGTTGGCGGCCGGCGGTCTGGCGCTGGCCGCACGCCGCCGCGCTCCGGTTCCCGTCCTGGCCGTCACCGGGCTGTTCGCGGTGGGTTACCAGGCGGTTGGTTTTGACGTGCCTGCCGTCGCGTTCCTGTTCGCGGTGTACGCCGCCGTGCGGGCCGGACACCGCACCGTCACGGTGGCGGCGAGCGTGATCATGCTGCTCGCTCTCCTCCTCGCAGCCATGGCCTCGGGCCTGCATGACACGGGCGAGGCGTTCGCGCAGGCCCGCGGTGTCCTCGAGCTGGCCTGGCTGATCGCCGCCGGTGCGGCGGGTGAAGCAGTGCGACAGGCCGAGCGCCGGGCGGATGGGGCCGAGCGCACCCGCGAGGAGACCGCTCGGCGCCGCGCCAACGAGGAGCGGCTGCACATCGCACGGGAGCTGCATGATTCGCTCACCCACCAGATCTCCGTCATCAAGGTGCAGGCCGAAGTCGCCGTCCATCTGGCCCGCAAGCGGGGTGAACAGGTGCCGGAGGCCCTGCTGGCGATCCGGGAGGCCGGTCGTGAGGCGGCCCGGGAGTTGCGAGCGACCCTGGAGGCGCTGCGCGACGACGACAAAAACCCGCCGCATGGGCTCGACGATCTGCCGGACCTGGTGCAACGAGCCCGGGCGACCGGTCTGGACGCGACGCTGACGATCGAGGGAAACCGAAACGATGTGCCGGCCGCGGTGGACCGGACCGCCTACCGGATCGTTCAGGAGTCGCTCACGAACATCGCCCGTCACGCCGCCGCCGCTACGGCGTCGGTTCGGATCGACTACCGGCCCGACGCCCTCGCGATCCGTGTCGATGACGACGGCAGGGCCACGCCGGACACCGCGCCGGTGCCCGGCGTCGGGCTGCTCGGGATGCGCGAACGAGTCAGTGCCCTCGGAGGTCACCTCCGCGCGGAACCGCGCAGCGGCGGTGGCTTCACCGTCCAAGCCGAACTTCCCGTGGACCAAACGTCATGATCCGTGTCCTGTTGGTCGACGACCAGCCGCTTATCCGCAGCGGATTCCGCGCGCTCCTCGACGTCGAGGACGACATCGAGGTGGTGGCCGAGGCCGCCGACGGCAGCGAGGGCCTGGCGCTGGCAAAGGAACACCTGCCCGACATCGCGCTCATCGACGTCCAGATGCCCGTCATCGACGGCATCGAGGCGACCCGGCGCATCGCTGCGGACCCAACCCTGGCCCGGGTGCACGTCGTCATTTTGACCAACTACGGCTTGGACGAGTACGTCTTCAACGCGCTGCGCGCCGGCGCCGCCGGATTCCTCGTCAAAGACATCGTGCCGGAAGACTTCCTCCACGCCGTACGCGTCGCCGCCCGCGGCGACGCCCTGCTCGCACCGTCGATCACCCGCAAGCTGATCAACCGGTACGTCACCCAGCCGCTCCACACCAGCACCAACACGGGGCTGAAAGAACTGACCAACCGCGAACGCGAGGCCGTAGCGCTGGTCGCGCAGGGCCTGTCCAACGACCAGATCGCCGATCTCATGGTGATCAGCCCGACGACCGCGAAAACCCACATCAACCGAGCCATGACCAAGCTCCACGCCCGCGACCGCGCACAGCTCGTAGTCCTCGCCTACGAATCCGGCCTCGTAACCCCGCGCAACTCCTGACACCCACGCGTGAGGACCACCTGAACGTCCCCTTCGCGACCGCATTGGGGAACGCGTGGAGCGAGATGAAGACCGGGAAACAGCGGCCGGCGACGTCAGCCCGGGGTAGCGGTCTGCTTGGATGGCCACCAGTTTCGCTCGCCGAGCAGCACCGCGAGAGCGGGGACGAGCAGGGCCCGGACGAGGAACGTGTCGGCGAGCAGGCCCAGGGTGATCACGAAGCCGATCTGAAACAGCGCCTCCATCGGAACCGCCATCAAGGTCGCGAAGGTGGCGGCCAGCACGAGGCCAGCGGAGGTGATCACGCCGCCGGTTCGCTCAAGGGCCTCCGTCACCGCGCGGCGGGTCTCGTGCTGCCGACGCTGTTCGCTGATCCGGCTGAGGAGAAACACGTTGTAGTCGACGCCCAGGGCGACGATGAAGATGAACGTGTACAACGGCAGGTTTGGGTCTGAGGCCGGCTGGCCGAGGATGTGGGTGAAGATAAGGGAACTGACGCCGAGGGCGAAGCCGAAGGAGAGGATCACGGTCGCGATCACGTAGAGCGGCATCACCACCGCGCGCAGGAGCAGAGTGAGGACAAGGAGGATCAGGGCAAGGCCGACCGGGACGATCAGCCTGGTGTCACGCCTGAGTGCCTGGCGGGCATCGTAGTTCTCGGCCACGGTCCCGCCGATCAGGACGGTCCGACCGTCGGCCGCGCGGTCAGCGATCTCGCGCAGCACTGGGACGGCGTCGGTGGCCCGCTCTGAGAACGGATCCATCCGCAGGTCTGCGTCGAAGATGACCAGGTTTGTCGCGGGCCTTCGCTGGCCTTGCGCCGCCGCACCCAGGAAGCCGCTGTCCGCCCCGACCGACCTGGCCACCGCGTGCATGTCGGCGATGGGTGAGTGTGTGCCTTCGGTGAGAGCGCTCTGGACCTTCCCGCTTGCCTCGTCGGCTACGACGATGCGAAGCGGCGCCGCCCGGCCGGGTATGAAGTGGTTGCGGATCACCTGTTGACCGCGGACCGAGTCCGGCGCCTCGCGGAAGGACGCGGCGAAGTCGAGCGCCGGACGCCCGCCGATGGTGGCCAGCGCGCCCGCGGCGAGGAGAGCGGTGACCGCCGCGGCGATCACTGCGGGGCGTGCGTGAACAAGGCTCGCGACGCGCCCCCAAAACGTGACTGCGGGTGCGGCCTCGGGCTCGTGGCGGGGAATCGCGGGCCAGAATGCCCGTCGTCCGAGGGCGGTGAGCAGCGCGGGCAGGAGCGTCAGACCGGCACCGACCATGATCGCGACGCCGAGGGCGAGGATCGGGCCCATCTCGCGCGTGGCGTTGAAGTCGGCGAGGGCGAGGACCAGCATCGCGCCGACGACGATCGCTCCGGCGGAGAGAATCGCCGGGCCGGTGCGCTGGGCGGCGGCGACCATCGCCTCCTCAACGTCCCGCGCCCGTCGCAGTTCGTCGCGAAACCGCGCCACGATCAGCAGACAGTAGTCGGTGCCGGCACCGAACATCAGCACGATCAGGATCGCGGTCGTCTGGCCGCTAACCTCGGTGAGGCCGGCGGCGACGAGAGCGTAGGCAAGGCCGGCGGCGAGAAGATAGGCGACGGCGACGACGGCCAGCGGTACCAGAGCAATCAGCGGCGAGCGGTAGGTCGCGAGCAGCAGGAGCAGCAGGATGACGACGGTGACCGCCAAGAGGGTCCCGTTGATTCCTTTGAGCGCAGCACTTCGGTCGGCCTCAAAGCCGGCGCGGCCGGTGACGAAGGCCCGCAATCCGCTCTCGTCGCCGGCGGCCGGCGGGACGACCTCGCGGATTGCCGCGACGGCCTGCTCGCTGGCGGGCGTCGAGCCGTCGGTCATCAGGACTGTGCTCAAGATGACGCTGTTGTCGGGTGAGGTGAGTAGCGAGCCGCCCGGGCTCATGTCGAGCGGATCGGTCTTGCCGCATGCGCGCTGGTACGGGGTGGCGACCATCGTCAACTTCGGGATGGCGCCGGACCGGCACAGCGCGCGGGCGTCGGCGTCGGCGCGCTGCCCGTCGTCCGCTGTGATCCCACCCTCGCGGAAGTAGGCGATTACCGCCGCTGTCTCGCTGCCGCGCCGGAACTGCTCGTTGATGATCCGCTTGGCCTCCGCCGACTCGGACCCCCGGACGAGGAATGTCTGGCTCTCGTCGGCGGCCCGTTCGCTGAGCTTGGCGTGTAGCGGCACCACGAGCATCGCGAGCGCAAGCCACACCGCGATTACGACCCACCGTGACCGCCGACCGGTGGCGACTGCGGAAGCCCCGGTGAGAGTGCGCATCGGGTCGCCGCCCTAGAGTCCGCCACCGACCCCCTCTATGTGGCTGACGGCGCCATGCGCGATGTAGACATAGATCCTCGTCGGGTCGACCTCTATCGGCACGGGCTGGCTCTTGTCGTCCTCGCGCGCAACGACGATCTCGCAGCCGTGGCGGGCCGCCTTCTCACGGGCCTCAGCGAGCTGCATCCCGAGCAGCTCTGCCGTATCGAAGGCATTCTTCGCGGGCCGGTACTGGCTGACGCCGCTGTTCTGTCCCGTCTCCACCATCGGGCATTGAAGCGCTGTCAGGTCGCGCTCCGGCCCCGTCGCCCCCTCGGAATCGTCGCTACATCCCGCCAGAGGCAGTGCTCCGACGGCGATCGCAACGGTGGCCGCAGCGACGCTGAGAAGCCGCCTGTTAACCCTCTGCCCACCCATAGCAGGGACGCTAGTGGAGCGAACCGTCTCGTTCAAGACAACTAACGTCTCTGATCAACAAAAGCAACGTTTGTAGCGAGCAAGCTTTTGCAGCCCACAACCGGAAGTTCTTGACGATCTACCAAAAGGGGAACATGCTACGTCTTAACCTTCAGGCGGTCGCACCACGTCGCTCCGACCGCGGGGCTGGTAGCCGCCGCATTGGGAGAGGAAGTGAGTGGCATGTGGAACGCCGCGCCCCCTGCGCGGAGTCTGAAGCGTCCTGGAATCGCCCTGATCGCGGTCGCTCTTGGGGCTCAGATGCTCGCCCCGGCGACCGCTGTCCAAGCGAAGAGCACCCGACAGGCTCCTAGTGGCATCCACCCGACGGCTGCTGGCCCATCGACAAGCACCAGGCAAGCTAGCAGCGCCCTCCCTGCGGCTCCTGCCCAGGAGGAGGGCAAGAGGATCCTCATCTACACCGGCACGACCGGGTACCGGCACACCGATGGAATCAACAACGGGCGCCCAGTGGTGCAGGCCGCTCTCACGGCCGCAGGCTACGACGTCGACTGGGAGAACTGCGACAACAACGGCGGCGGCCCGAACAACTGCGACAACCCGGACAAGAACCCTCGGATCTTCACGGACGGGAACCTGGCCCGATACGACGCGATCCTGTTCCTGAACGCGTCGTGGTCGTGGGCCGGCGGCGGGCGGCCCGGACCGCTCCTCGACCATGCCCAGCGCGACGCGTTGATCCGCTTCACCCAGCACAGCGGCGGGATCGCGGCCGTGCACAACATGACTGACGCCGGCGCCGGCGTGTCCGCGTGGGACTGGTGGGACGGCGGGCCGGACAGCGTCGTCGGCACGACGATGCGCGGCCACTCGAGCGGGTCGGCGACCGGCAACGCCGCAACCGTCCAGGTTGCCGACCACAACCACCTCTCCACCAAAGACCTGCCCGACACCTACAAGATCGCCGACGAGCATTACAACTTCGCCCGCAACGTCCGGGGCGACCACCACGTGCTCGCGACCTTCGACGAGCGCACCTACAACACCGGCACCTACTCAATGGGCCAGGACCACCCCACGACGTGGTGCAAGCTCTACGACGGCGGCAACGTCAAGGACGGCACCGGCACCCCGCGGCCCTACAACGATGGGCGGACCTGGCTGACCTCGCAGGGCCACTTCGGCGTGCGTTACACCGAGAACGGCGGCGACAACCCGCTGATCAAGCAGATCGTCGGAGGGGTGCGCTGGGTCGCCGGCGAGGGGAAGAAGACCGACTGCTCCGGCACCGTGTGGTCGAACTTCACCCGCACGACCCTGGTCGACAATGTGAACGGCCCGATGGCTCTCGACGTGGCGCCGGACGGCAAGGTCTACTGGACCGAGATCGGCCCCAAGCAGGGGTACGAGTCCGAGGGCTACGTGAAGATGCACGACCCGAAGGGCCCACCGAACAACTCGACCACGGTCGCGACGATCCCGACCCGCGCCGACCACGGCAACTCTGAGGACGGCGTGCTGGGAATGAGCCTGCAGCCGGGCTTCGACCTGTCGAAGCCGGACAAGAACGACATCTACGTCTACTATTCCCCGCGCAACCCCGGCGACTGGCCGACCACGGGCAACCAGCAGACGGTCGGCTACAACCTGGTCAGCCGCTTCACGCTGAACAAGACCGGCACCGCCTTCGAGCCGGCACCAGGCGGGCCGAAGCACCTGGACCCGGCACATCCATACATGGAGCGGCAGATCTTGCGCGTGCCCAAGGCGAAGATCTCCGGCAAACCCTCGGGCTTCCCGGGTGGCCCCACCGACAACGGCCCCGGCCATGTCGGCGGCGCGAGCCTGGTGTTCGACTCCGAAGGCAACCTCTACGTCGGCGTCGGCGACGACGTTTCCCCGAACGCGCCCGGCCACAACCGCTACACGCCGATGGACCATCGCGCCTCGGAGCGCTGGGACGCGCGCAAGACGGCGGCCAACACCGCCGACCTGCGCGGCAAGATCCTGCGCATCAAACCGCGCGAGGGCCCGCCGCAGACCCCAGGGCGCGCACCCGATCCCGGCCTGGGCAAGACCTATACGGTCCCGAAGGGCAACATGTTCGCGCCGGGAACCCCGAACACCCGACCGGAGATCTACGGCATGGGCTTCCGGCAGCCGTTCACGGTGCACACCGACCCCGCCCACCCGGGTTCGGTCGTCGTCGGCGAGTTCTGCCACGACAACTCGGTGGACCAGCCCGACCGCGCCCCGGCCGGCGTCTGCGAGTGGAACAAGGTCGACGGGCCCGGTTTCTACGGCTGGCCGTTCTGCATCGGTGACAACTCGAAGATCAACACCACCTGGCGCTGGAACTACGAGGCCAACTCCTCGACCGGTCAGCAGTACGACTGCTCGCTCGACAAGCTCCCGTCCGACCTGAACTGGGCGCCGCCGGGCGGTACCAATTCGCAACCCACATTCCAAGGCCTCGATGCGATCCCAGGTCCCGCGAAACCAGCGACGGTCTGGCGCAAGTACCCCGGCAACCCCGGAAGCCAGGATCCGAAGGACTTCGGCGACCTGGGCGCAGGGGGGATGCAGCCGGTCACCGGCCCGGTCTACCGATACAAAGACAGCCGCGGTCCCGGCGCCTTCCCGGCCTACTACGACGGCTCCTGGCTGATCACTAACCGTGGCACCGACAACGGGTTCTGGAAGGAGGTCCGCCTGCGGCAGGACAACAACCAGATGCTCCGGGTCAACGACTGGCTGCCCGTCAACCACTTCGGCACGCCGAACAACAGCTTCGTGATCCCGACCAGGTTCGGGCCCGACGGCGCACTCTACATGGGGCGCTGGACGTTCGGCTGTTGCCGCAACCAGATCAACCCCGAAATGAAGATGCAGCTGATCAAGATCGAGTTCACGCCCGAGGCCGACCAGTGTAAGGAAACCGATGCACCGACGGTCTCGCACCAGATTCAGGGCCAGGCCGATCCCGACCAGCAGAACACCTATATCGACTCGGCCACGTTGAGCCTCACCGCCAACGATGTCGGCTGTGCCGGCGTGGACAAGGTCGAGTACCGCGTCAACGGCGGCGCGTGGACCGCCTACAACGCGCCGGTACCGTTCAAGGACACGGGGAAGTACACAGTCGACTACCGAGCCACCGATCGCCTCGGGAACGCCTCCAACCCGCAGAGCACCACCTTCACGGTGCGCGACAGCGGCGGGACGCTCCCCACGACGTGCGACATCAACGCCACGGGCACGCAGTGGAGTCCCGACAACTGCAAGATTGCCCGCGGCGGCACCATCACCTGGCACTTCAACGAGGCGGATGCGCGATTCCCGCACGACGTCTGGCTCGTGCCACCCGGCGGCAATCCGGACCCGAACGGCGGCGACATCTTCCAGGTCACCAACGGGCCCGTACCGCCGGGAGGTCCGCCGGTCTCGTACACCTTCGATCGGGAAGGGACCTGGACGGTCATCTGCAGGCTCCACGCCGGCTACAGCAGCGGGCAGTGGTTCGGCATGATCGCGACAGTCACGGTCGGAGGAGGATGAGTTAAGGCTTGATGGCCTGGTGGATCGGGCCCGGACACGCCGTCCAGGCCCGATCCACCAGGCCCAGGCGGCCAGCAGCACCCGCCGATGTCCGGACGACGTCAGCCCACTCCCACAAATCATGGGCATCGTGATTCGGATAGATGATCGAGCACGCCGTGAACCTTCTTCGGATGGGCCTGTCATCCGGCCAGGGCGACCTCGGCCCCTCGGGACCCGGCGGCGGCGGACTGGGCAGCTCGGCGGCGCTGGTGGTAGTGAACGGTCAAGATACCGAGCAGCGGTCCCCAGGCGGCCAGCGGCAGGTAGGCGATCCAGAACGCGACGCTCTGCCAGCCCTCCGTGATCGGCGTGTCCGGGCTGCCGTTGACCATCCGGCCAGAGGCCATCATCGCCAGCGCGTACGGGAAGATCAGCAGGGCGATCGCACCGAGGCTGGCGGGAATGACGGCGGCGAGGGTCGGTACCCGGCGACCGCGCAGGCCCGGGATCCACCTCGGCCACACCTCGCCCCACTCACACACCAACCCGAGGGCGAGGAATGCCAGCACCTCGCTGACCAGGCTGAGCGTGATGATGTACCAGACCCCTTCGAACAGCACCGGACCGTGGCCGAGCGGCGGGGCGTCCATGCGCTTCACGAGCGGAGCCTCGAAGACGAAGGCCGTGATCCGCCAGATGGTGGAGGGCAGCGTGGTCAGGGCGGCAGCGTATGCGGCCAGCATGGCCCAGCGGGGCACGCCCACCGCCGTCCGGCCGTGCAGCTTCCTCAGGACGGTGCGAGCGGTCATAGGGAAATCTCCTTGTCCAAACGCTGATCGTTGCGGATGGCCATACGCACCCCCGTGTGCCAGCGGGCGATGCCGAGCGTTGCTGTTTCAAGATCCCAGCCACGCCGAGCCCCACGCATCCCCTCGGGAGGGGACCGGATCACTCGCATGGGGGAAACGGAACCTGGACCACACGGACGACGGACGAGGCCGAACCACCGTGGACACGAGGCACCGGCACGGCCCGCCTGACGCCAACCGGCTCCCCTGCACAATCGCCTCTTCCGAGGATGCGCTCGGCGGGCGAGGCCCAGTCCCGCTGCCCGTGCCCGGCGCCGATCGCCTCGGTCAAGAGGGCCGAGAGCAGATCGCCCACCGGCAGGTGCAGCCCCGTGGTCGCGGCTCGACGTGACCCTTGCGAAACCGGTGCCGCCGCGCCCTCGCCTTGGTGGGCCGTCGCCTGCACGGTTCATGATCGCGCCAGTCACATCCCCGCAACGAGCCAGTGCTGGACGGCGACGGGCTATCGGTACCGCAGGCGTGCGGGCCGGGGTCCTTGAAGAAGACACCAGTCGAGGCCGCCGCGACGTTCGACTCCGCTCCGGCCACGTCCAGCCGCATGGCGCCGCCCGCGCGCAGTGGGCGGGGTGGATCGGGGGTCAGCAGGGCCATCGACTCGCCGACACAGACCACGTCGTACCCCACCGGTCGCACCGCGCCGGCTGTGCCCGTCATCGGCGATCTCGCATCTGGGGCCGACACATCGTCGACGGGCCGTCCGGCAAGCCGTCGGCGCAGGCGACCGAAGTCACCGAGGGCGCATAGCCCAGGTCGTTCCGAGCCGGCCTATGACCAGGCCCGGAGGCGTCGGTGAACCAGCCGGGGGTGCTGCTGGCGTCCGCCCGTGGCGCAGGCGCTGGTGAGGGCGTGGTCTGTGGTGAGGTCAACGATCGCATCGCCGGGCGGCTGTGGGCGGCCACGAGCCGGCAGGCCAGCCGGGCGCCCCTCGCGCGGTCGGTGTCGGCGTCGGTGCGGGCGGTGCGCCATACGGTGACCGGGACCGGCGGGTCACCGGCCACCAGGTCGATGAGGGGTCGACGGGGTGGGCAGGGTCGTGGTGGTGCTGCGGCGTGTGCTCACCGCCGGCCCGTTCGCGGTGACAAGGGAAAGGGACGTGGGGCGGGGTCAAGCATCCGCGTCGGTGATGGCTGCGTAGAGGCCCGAGGAGGCAGTGTCGACCTGCCGCGCCGTTCGAGCGTCTTTGCCGGTTCGACGCCCTGGACTGGGTAGGCGCATCCGTAGGAGTCGGAGCGAGGTACCCGTCGAACGGGCCATACGTGCCCCAACTAGCGGGTGGGTCGCTGGGTCGTTGTTAGGGTCACGGACCGCCTTCTGGAGTGAGCGAAGCGCTGGCCACCACTCAGGGTGCCGCTCCACCACCTCAGCCAGGACTGGGCTCTGCTCCAGCATATGCGCTGGCCACTGATACCAGGAGTGGGCGAAGTGGAAGTCGGGCAGAAGCGCGGCTACCTGCAGCTCACACTCAAGGACGTCGGCGAGCAGTTCTGCGAGAGTCAACACCGCTGGCCGATCGGCGTCGTGCAGTGTGGAGGGCTTCCCGTCGAAAAAATACGAGCGGAGCGACGGATTCTCAAGCAGGCGGTCGTGCCAAGCGCGAGATAGGTTGTTGATCTCCATTAGGGCGGCGGCCGAGCCGATGCCGTTGTTGATGCGGCTCTGTTTCGCCACCTCCCGAGTCTGTAAGAGCGACCGGCAATAGGTAGGGCGCCTGGGCGGACGGACCCCGGGGTAGCAAGCAGGCACGGGTCCATTGATCATCGGAGTTCTCTACGCTT
>NZ_JBEYSO010000050.1:0-35221 GCF_040642675.1 Micromonospora sp. NPDC047738 | reverse complement strand
TGCAGCGACACGTTGGACCCTTTCCACCCGGTCGATCCAACAATCATGCCAACAGGTGCATCCGAACGTTTTCGCCATTCCCCAACGGAGTCCTTTAGGGCGGAGAGATCGTCAATGCCCGTGTCTGCTGGCCCGGTCGACGCCCTTGTGCACCCGCACCGTCCGGTCGACGAGTTCACGCAACGCGCTCTCGTCGACGTCGTCGAGCCGTTTGAGATAGAGGCATCCCTTTCCGGTCTTGTGCGGGCCGAGCCGGGCGAGCACCGAGGCATGCCGTTCCTCGAACCCGCCCACCAGGTAGACGACGAGCTGCTGCTTGCGCGGCGAGAAACCCACCAGCGGCCAGTCGCCCGTGCGTCCGCTATCGTAGGTGTAGCGGTAGCTGCCGAAGCCGACGATGCTCGGGCCCCACATCACCGCGGGCTCGCCGGTCACTTCGCGCAGCAACGTGCAGAGGCGTTCGGCGTCGGCCCGCCGGCGTTCGTCGGGGACCGCGGCCAGGAAGTCATCGACGCTGGCGTCGGTCGGGACGGTCACCGGCTGCTTCGATGTCGCCATGCCGGTCATGCTGCCACGAGAGTGCGACACCGAGCTCGCGATGGATGTCGACGCCCAGCCCCCGGTCGCCGGGCGGGCGAGCGTACCCAGTGGATCGGTCAGCAGTTCCGAGAAGCCGAGTTCGGCGGCACCAGCCAGGGTCGCGTCGTCGCCGAGCGCCGAGGTGTGCAGCCGTACCCGCTCCCTGGCGACCGGCAGCACGTTGGCCGCGATGCGGGCGCGGACCGGGTCGGCCGCGCCCGGATACACGTCGCGCAGCATCCCGCCGAAGATCACGATGCCGGGGTTGAACAGGTTGATCAGGTTCGCCACCCCGATGCCGAGCCAGTCGCCGACGCGGTGCAGCGCGTCACGGGCCACCGGGTCGCCGTGGCCGGCGTCGTCGACCACCGCGCGCAGGGCGTCGCGGCCGAACAGTTCGGCGGGCCGTCCGGCGGCGTCGAGCAGGGCCCGTTCGCCGACCTCCGCCTCCAGGCAGCCGCGCGAGCCGCAGCCGCAGGGCCGCCCGTCGTACGGGTTGACCACCATGTGCCCGAGTTCGCAGCCGTATCCGCCCTCACCGTCCAGCAACTTGCCACCGACGATGATCCCGCCGCCCACGCCGACGTCGCCGTGCAGGTAGATCAGGTTCCGGAAGCCGACGCCCGCCCCGCGCTGCTGCTCGGCCAGCGCGCCGAGGTGGGCCTCGTTGCCCACGGACACCGGCAGGCCGAGGCCCAGCCGGCGGCCGAGTTCGGTGCCGAACGCCTGGTCCACCCAGCCCATGTCGGGTCCGAAGCGGACCAGGCCGTCGCCTGGCCGGATCATCCCGCAGTACGACGCGCTGACCCCGACGCACACCGAGGCCGGCGGTGCCGCCTCGTGCAGTTGCCGACCGAACCAGGCGAGGACCTCGACCACCCGGTCGAGATCGGCTCCGGCACGCGGACGGGGCGCCCGCCGGCGGTCCAGGATGACGCCGCCCAGTCCGACCCGGGCGGCGACGAGCCAGTCCACGGCGACGTCGAACGCCAGCACGTACACCCGGGTGGACTCCGGGCTAACCACCAGGGACGGCCGGCCCGCCCGCCCGGTGTCGGTCGGCGGCTCCTCACGGACCAGACCGGCGGCGGTGAGTTCCGCGGTCAGCGCCATGATCGTGCTGCGGTTCAGCCCCATCCGCTCACCCAGCGCCGCACGGGAGAGCGAACCGCCCAGGTGAACGTGTCGCAGCAGGGTGCCGAGGTTACGTCGGCGGATCTCGTCCTGGACCAACCCGACCTCCGGCGGTGTTGCGGCGTCGCGGGTCCATTATCCCGGCGGCCGGTGTGCGGGAGGCACCCCTTCGCCGAGCGGTAGCACCACAGGATCAGCCGACAAGGCGAGTTGTCTTGACAAGAAAAATTGTCGGTGGGAGAGTGGGGTCATGTTCGACATCGCAGTGATCGAGGACCCGGCGGCGGCCGAGGCGTCGCTGGACCCCATGCGGGCCCGGCTGCTGGCCGCGCTCGCCGAGCCGGCCTCGGCGACGATGCTCGCCGCCCGGGTCGGCCTGCCTCGCCAAAAGGTCAACTACCATCTCCGCGCGCTCGAGCAGCACGGCCTGATCGAGTTGGTGGAGGAGCGCCGCAAGGGCAACGTCACCGAACGGGTCATGCAGGCCACCGCGGCGTCGTACGTGATCTCGCCGGCGGCCCTCGCGGCCGTGCGGCCCAACCCGTCCGACGCGCCGGACCGGCTGTCCGCGCGGTGGCTGCTCGCGGTCGCTGCCCGGCTCGTGCAGGACGTCGGCGCGCTCATCACCGGCGCGGACCGGGCGAAGAAGCGGGTGGCGACGTTCGCCATCGACGCCACCGTCCGGTTCGCCTCCGCCCGCGACCGGGCCGCCTTCGCCGAGGAACTGGCCGCCACGGTGAGCGCCCTGGTCAGCAGGTACCACGACGAGAACGCCCCCGGCGGCCGCGAGCACCGCGTAGTGCTCGCCCTGCACCCCAGCGTCAACCCCACGACCGGCAACGAATCCGAGGAGTCCTGACATGACCACCACGACCAGCCCGATCATTGCCCGGACCCGCCCGACCAGCCGTACCGTCGGTGGCACGTCCCGCCGCCGCCAGCGCGCCCTGGGGGTGGCCGCCGCGGTAGCCGCGAACAGCCTGCTCTACCTGGTCGGCCGCGCGGCCGGCGTGGACTTCACGCTCACCGACCCCGGCGCCACCCAGGCACACCCGCTGATCCTGCCGGAGATCGCCGTGTTCAGCCTGGTCTTCGGGCTGCTCGGCTGGGGTGCCCTCACGCTGCTCGAACGGTTCACCCGGCACGCCCGGGCGGTCTGGAGCGGGCTGGCCGGGACGGTGCTGGCGGCGTCGTTCGTCCCGGTCTTCATCGAGCAGGCCACGGGGGACACCCGGCTGATGCTCTGCGTGCTGCACGTCGTGGTGGCCGTGGCGCTGCTGCCGATGCTCCGCCACCAGGCCGGCGCGGCCGCCCGCTGACCCGCCCCGGACCACCACCTTCCGGCCCCAGCCGAGGCGGCGGCCACCAGCAAACGACTCGACAGAACTCTCGACGACACCGATCACCGGAAAGGCTCCGCATCATGGGACACCACTTCGAACTGCAGAAGGACATCGAACTGGCCGCCACCCCCGAGCAGGTGTGGGACGCGATCGCCACCGGGCCGGGCCTCGACTCCTGGTTCATGGGCCGCAACGAGGTGGAGCCGCGCGAGGGCGGTCGCAGCAGCCTCACCATGGCCGGCCACACCGACGAGGCGACCGTCACCGCATGGGAGCCGGGGAAGCGGTTCGCCATCCGCGCCGAGTCCGGCCCGGACGGCGCCTTCAACGCCATCGAGTACCTGATCGAGGGCCGCGACCAGGGCGCCACGGTGCTGCGGCTGGTCCAGAGCGGCGTCCTCGGCGACAACTGGGAGACCGAGTACGAGGCGATGCAGGCCGGCTGGGAGATGTACCTGGGCACGTTGGCCGTTTACCTCACCCACTTCCCCGGCCGGGCCGGCGCCCCGGTCGCCGCGTTCCGCCCCGGGGCCGGCACCCCGGACCAGGCTTTCGCGGCGGTGGCCGGCGCGTTCGGCATCAGCGGCCCGATCACCGAGGGGCAGCGGGCCCGACTGACCGTCGCCGGCCTGCCGCCGATCGACGGGGTCGTCGACCTCGCCGGCCTGCCGACCTACTTCGGCGTTCGCACCAGTGACGCGCTCTACCGGTTCCTGCACTCCGGCACCGAGCGTGGCAACGTCCTGGTCCTCGGCCACCACATCTTCGCCGCCGACCAGGACCCGGCCCGGGTCGAGCAGGCCTGGCAGAGTTGGGTGAACGAACTCCCCATCGGCTGACCGGTCGACCGCAGCCCGTCGACCGCGACGACCGGAAACGGCCGCTCCCACGCCGGGAGCGGCCGTCCCCGCCGGACGCCTCACGAAGGACGGCCAGCCCCGCCGGGCATCCACTCTGACGGGATGCGTCGGCACGGGCCGACAGAACGAGTCATCGACATCGGGTCACCGTCTCCATAGACTCCGGTCTCTCTGCTACCACAAGTCCAGGGAGGACCACGTGCCGAGCGAAACCCGACCGCACGCCATCCCGCAGTTGCTGTCCCGCCTCGCGGGCGTGGCGGTGGTGTCCGCCGCGCTGGTCGCCGCCGGTGGCGCCACCGCGACCGCGGCACCGGCAGCCGCGCCGGCGCCCACGAAAGGCCCGTGCGCGTACACGCCCACGCCGGACGAACCGGCGGCCCGGCCGGTGGCGCTGCCGCCGGACCCCCGGCACACGCCCGACCGCGGCACCGTCCGGATCACCCTGCGGACCAGCCAGGGCCCGATCGGGCTGACCCTCGACCGTGAACAGGCCCCGTGCACCGTGCAGAGCTTCCTGCACCTGGCCCGGCACAAGTTCTACGACCGGACGCCGTGTCACCGGCTCACCGCGTACCCGACGCTGAAGGTGCTGCAGTGCGGCGACCCGTCCGGCACCGGCGAGGGCGGTCCCGGCTACCGGTACGCCGACGAACTGCCCACCAACCTGCCGCCGGCGCCGACCGACCCGACCGGGGTCCGGCGGCTCTACGCCCGGGGCACCCTGGCGATGGCCAACGCCGGCCCGGACACCAACGGCAGCCAGTTCTTCCTGGTGCAGTCCGACTCGGCGCTGCGGCCCAACTACACCGTCTTCGGCACGGTGGACGAGGCCGGCCTGGCGACCCTGGACCGGATCGCGGCCGGCGGGATCGCCGTCACGCCGGAGGACCCGGCACCGGTCGACGGCGCGCCGGCCCTGCCGGTGGAGATCGGCCGGGCCACCCGGGGCCGCTGAAACCCCAAGCGGCGGCCTCGCCGCGCCGAGTAGGCGTGACGGGGCCGCCGGTGGGTAACCGGGACGTCAGTGATGTCGTTCGATGGAGGGGCGCTCGGTCCGTGGCCGTGCGTGGTATCAGGGCTCGTCGTTGAGCGTGGTGATGGCTCGGACGGGTGACAGGATCAGCCACAGGGCGGCGGAGACGCCGGCAAGGCCGGCGAGGACGAGGGTGGGACGCAGTCCGATGGTGGTGCCCAGCCAGCCGCCGATCAGCGCACCCAGGGGGCGGATGCCGTAGTTGATGGTGCTGTACGCGCCGGCCGTCCGCCCCCGGGCGTCGTCGGGCGTGACCTTGGTGATCAGGGCGTTGAGGTTGATGTCCATGAGCATGACGCCGACCGAGGAGACGAACTCGACCGCGGCGAGCAACGCGATCTTCGCCCAGGTCGGGCCGCTGCCCAGCGCCAGCAGTGCCAGCGGCGCCGGGAAGAGCGCGGTGCCGATGATGGCGGTGCGGCCGACGCCGATCGCTCGGGTCACCCGCGGGGCCAGGGCCGCGCCGGCCAGGCCGCCGAGGGCGCCGGCACCCATGCCCAGTCCGATGGCGCCCGCCGACAGGCCCAGCTCGCGGCTGGCGTAGAGCACCAGCAGCGCCGACGCGATGAAGGTGAAGAAGTTGACGGTGGTGGTGGCGCCGAGGGCGGCGCGCAGCACGCGGTGTCGCAGCAGCAGCGCCAGCCCGTCCCGGATCAGCGCGCGGGTCGACGAGCGGTTCGGTGCCGGCGGTGCCTCGCCGGCCGGGATGCGCCGGATCAGCAGGGCGGATCCCAGGAACGACAGGGCGTCGGCGGCGAGCGCGACGGGTGCGGTCAGGAGTTGGATGAGCGTGCCGCCGAGGGCGGGACCGGCGACGAACGATCCGGCTCGACTCAGACTGAGTTTGCTGTTGGCGTCGATGTAGGCCGCGCTCGGCACGAGCGTGACGAAGAACGACGGGTAGGCCATGCTGAACAGCACCGCGCCGGCTCCGCTGAGCACCGCGACGAGGAACATCTGGGTCAGGCTGACCATGTCGAGCAGGTAGGCGACGGGCAGGCTGAACAGCACGGCCGCGCGGGCCAGGTCCGCGATGATCAGCAGCCGCCGTTTGTGCGTACGCCGGTCGACCCAGGCGCCGACGAACATGCCGAACAGGTACGGCAGCCAGATCAGGGCGGTGAGCAGGCCGACCTGGCCGGGGGTCGCGGCCAGCATGGTGACCGCGATGAGCGGGAGGGCGAGTTCGGTGATCCGGTCACCGAACTGCGAGATCGTCTGGGCCAGCCAGAACGCCCGGAAGTGTCGCCCGGTCCGGACCGTGCCGGCCGGGGCGGCGGTGACGGCGCTCATGCCTCGGTCTGCTCGTCGCCGTCGGGCTCCGGCAGGACGTACTGCAGCAGCCGTACGCCCCGAGCCCCGGCCGGCGCCTCGGCCTCCGGGCGCTGCACGTATCTGGCGATGAGGGCTTCGACGTCGTCTTTGAGCTGCTGCATCTCCTCGGCGGTGAGCATGATCCGGGTGTTGGCCAGGCCCGCGGCCCGCCGCCACCCGGTGTCCAGCCGCGGCTCGTCGTGCAGCAGCCACTGCTGCGGCAGCTCGGCGCTCTGGGCGAACATCTCGCCCTGGAGTTGGCGTGCCGCGTTCTGCCCGTCGGCGTCGTCGGGCAGGTTGAACCGGAACCCCTTGGCCGCCGCCTGCCACCAGCGCTCGCGCCGGTTGGTGGCACCGTCCCAGTCGGTCACCAGCCCGAACGAGGCCAGGTGGCGCAGGTGCCAGCTGACCACCGAGGGGGTGGCGTCCACGTGCGGCGACAGTTGGGTCGCGGTGGCCGGGCCATGGCGTTGGAGATGGCCGAGGACGGCCAGCCGCACCGGATGCGCGAGGGCCCGCAGCGCCTGCGGGTCGGTGATCTCGAAGTCCCCGTACGGATTTTTGAGAGACATGTTTCGAAAGTAGTCTCTCACGTCGCCGCTGGCAACGATGAGATTTCACTTCGAGGTCTGGACCGGGTCCGGTCAGTGCTTCTTCTTCGCCGGCTCGTCGCGGTGGCCGACGATGTGCGGCGACGCGGCCAGCAGGTACACCGCGAGTGTCATCACGATCAGGCCGATGGCCTCCACGGAGATCGCCCCCGGGGTCAGCCGCAGGGTCCCACCGAGCACGCCGATGCCGACCGCGATACCGGCGAGCGGCTCGGCCGCGGCGAGCGGTGGATAGGCGACGGACAGCGGGGCGAGGTCGTACGCGCTCTGCGCGAGCAGCGTGCCCAGCAGTCCGATCAGCACCACCGCGTACGGTTGCCAGCTGGTCAGCAGCGCCAGCAGTCCCTGGGTGAACAGTCGGTGCGAGGCCGACTGGGTCAGCGCGGACTGGAGCCCGAACAGCATGCCCGCCCCGATCGCCAGCATCGGCGCTTCCTGGTTGGGGCGCAGCCGGCGCGCGATGCGGACGAGTGCCCAGGTCAGCGCGCCGATGGCGGCCGCCGCCACCGCCCAGTCCCAGGCTGGCACGCCCTCCGGGTTGCCTGGTCCGGGACTGCCCGCCACCAGGAAGGCGACCATGCCGACGGTGACCGCGGACGCCACCGCCCAGTCCCGCCGCCGCAGCGGGCGCCGGGTCCACAGCGCCGCGACCGACAGGGCGAACAGCAGGCGCAGTACCAGGACGGGCTGCACCAGCACGACCGAGCCTTGGCCGAGGGCGAGACCGCTGAGCGCGCCGCCCATCAGGGTCGCGGCGAGACCCAGCAGCCACAGGCGCTGTCGGGCGAGATGCCACAGCAGTGCCACGTGCAGCGCCAGGCCGTCCGGGGCCTGGAAGGCGACCCGCTGCTGGATGACCGAACCGGTCCCGAGCAGCAGGGCGGCGCCGAGCGCAAGGATGAAGACCACCGAAGGGCGTACCCCTTCTTCTCCCTCCGATGCGCCGGCTCCGGCCGGCGCCGAGCAGGTGACCCTCGTCCGCGGCTGCCGGCGGATGAACCGGAACGAATGGGTGAGGAATCGTCTCACCTATTCCTCGGACGCCGGAAAGGCGACGAGCGGCTGCCGGCCGCCCGACTAATGGACTTCGGTGAGGATTTCGTAGATACCGGCCACCCGCAGTTGCTTTTGTACAAAAGCGCTGAGTTCACGTACGACCAACGTCGTGCCGAGTTGCTGGGCGGCCCGATGAGCGGAAAGAAGAGTCGTCAAGCCGGTGGAGTCGAGGAACGTCACATGCAGCATGTCGACCACCAGCTTGGGCGGACGTCGTCGGTTGACCTCGTTCACGACAGCGGCCAGGAGTTCGGCGGAGGTGGAGACATCGATTTCGCCGCGGACATGGAGCAGCGTTGTGCCGTCCGCCGCGAAAGACGTACTGATGGTGAAGTTACTCACGAGTCCCGTGTTCTTCCATGCGTCGATTCCCTCGTGGCTCGCCGTTGTTCCAGCACCATATGCTGCTGCCTGCCCACTCAGAGATTGTCCTCGGACAAGGAACCTGAGCGGGGCTTTTTGCCAGCCACCCTGGCTATGCCGCCGAGGCGGCCCGATACGGGCAGATCGCCGGGCTGAGCGGGCGGTGGCCGACCCGCCACCGACCCGGGCCGCGCCACATCGGGTACGCGGTGCTGCCGTCGGGGAGCCGGAACGACTCGTGGGCGACGTAGCCGTGCCGCGCGTACAGGTCTCGCTCGGCGATCGTGGTCGCCTCCGCGTAGGCGGGGAGCAGGGTCTGGCCCATCCGCGCGTTGCTCGTGGTGAGCAGTGCGTTGGCCCGCCTGATCCGGTGCGGGTTCGGCGCGACCGTGAAGAACGCCAGGTGGTTGTGGGGATTGGCGGGCCGGTGGGTGGCCAGGACGTCGTCGAGGTGGAGGAACCGGTCCAGGTAGTCGCCGCAGGCGACGGCGAGCCGCTCGCCGTACTCGGTCGGCGGTGGGACGGGACCGTATCGGTGCAGCCATACCGCGGCGGCGGAGTGGCCGGGCAGGAGGTACGCCTCGCCGCAGAGGAGAGCGTGCTCGATCCAGAGGCGGATGGCGGCGGTGAGCACGTCACGTCGGTGGCGTTCGTCGGGTACCAGCCACGCGCCGACGGTGCTGCCGGCGAAGGGGTCGACGACGAGCGCGACGATGTCGGGGATGTCCTGCCAACGGGCGCGGCAGACGGGCAGTGTGCGGTGCACGAAGTTCTCCTGGTTGCAGATGGTCGTGGACGGCCGAGCGGTCCCGGTTGCGAGCGGACCAAGGCAGCGGCAGTTGGGCTTCAGCGGCAGCGGTGCCGGCCGCTGTGCCCGTGCGGGAACTAGTGATCGACCAGGAATCCGGGTGAGCGCAGGCACGAGCGCACCAGGCGCAATTACCCGCTCACCCCCGGCCTCACCGCGCCGTCTCCGCCCGCGGCAGCGGCCCGGGATGCTCAGGCGGGTCTGGGGTCCGGCCGGTACGAGCGGTCCGCGAGCGGGTCGCACCCCCCGACACACAGGCCGAGTAGGTGCAGGTCCGGGGCCCAGGAGGGCCGGCACGCGTCGGCCGGGAGGCTGATCCCGGCGTGGGCGGAGCCGCTGGCGGCGGTGCGGGCGGGAGCGGCAGGCGTCGCGCCGGGAGTGTGGCCGGGGTGGCCCGGCCATCGCACCCGCGTCAGCGCGGCGGCATCCGGTGGCTCCGCGCCGCGGCCCGCGGGCGGTGCCCAGCGGGGCGGTGCCGGGGGTGCCGGATAGCTGGCGGCCACCGGTGGCGCCGGGCGGGCGAGCGCGGTGGGCGCGGCGACCACCGGCGCGCGGGCGGCCACGGCCGGCGGCGCGGCCACGACCGGGTCGGTGGGCGTGGCGGGTGGGCCGATGATCGGCTGTGTCAGGTCGAGCACCGGGTCCAGGGCCGGTGGCAGCACGTCCACGATCGGCTCGACCAGCGGCCGGAGCACACTGCCGACCGGTTTCAGCAGCCCTGCCTCGGCGACTTCCGCAACGACGGGCGAGGCGAGGTCCACGACCCGACCGGTCACCGAAGTGGTCGCTTCGACGACGGTGTCCGCGCTCGCGCGGACGGGGGCGTGCGGCGCGGGCCGTGCCGGTGCCGGCACCCGCGCGGGCGGGGCATCCGCCGGAACTCGCGCCGGTGGCTGGCGCCTGTTCACCGCCGGGGCGCCGCCCCCGACGGCGGATGCTTCACCCCCACGGTGCGAACCGGGCGCGGAGTGCGGCGTGCAGCTCAGGAGACCGCCGAGGATCCGGTCGGCGCCGTCGAGCGCGTCCCCGAGGAGGCAGGACCGAGTCGGCGCGGCAGCCTGAGCCGGGTCATCCGCGACCGTGTCGGACAGGCCCCAGACGGCGAGAACGCCGCCGAGCAGGAGGATGCCACGCAGCGTCCACCTGGTCAGTCGGCCTTGACACCGCGCCAACGGGCACCTCCGGAGGGAGCACCTCTGCTCACACCACGACCCCCGATTGTGCCCGGCGTGACCGTCCGGGCACCCTCCGACACACGGGCTGGCTGATTGCCGTCGCGGTTTCCGGGTACGCAGGCGGGTCTTGACGAGTCGAGGGAGGCCCGATGAGTGACACCGTCGGAGGCCGTGCTGGCGGGCCCGCGGGGCGGAGCGCCCCGGTCGAGCGCCTGGCGGCGGACGTGGCCGACGTGGTCCGGGAGGAGGTGCGGGCGGTGCGGGCGCAGCTGACCGACGCCGCCCGGCCGGCGGGTGTCGGCTTCCTGCTGCTGGCCGCCGCCGGCGGGTGCGTGGTGCTGGGGATCGGGGCAGCCTCGACGACCACGCTGCGGATGCTGGAGGCGATGCTGCCGCGGCGGATGGCGGCGGCGGGACTGACGGCCGGCTACCTCGCGGCAGCCGTGTTCCTCGGCGGCCTGGGCCTGCAGCGGCTGCGGACCGCGGGCGGCAGCTCCGCACGCCTGGCCGACCAGGTCGGAAACGCCGTGTCGAGCACCGCTGGTCGGGTCATGCCCGCCGGCACCTCCGCAGCCCGCGACGGCTGGGAGCGATGACACGAGCGGCGCCGTGCCGGCCGGAACCGGCCGCGGGCAGCAGCGCCGGGCAGGGAACCGCAGGGGAGGGAACAGCCATGGGAGACAAGCACGAGCAGGCGGAACAGATGCGGCCCGAGGTGCCGTCGACCGTCGCCCGCTCCGACGACAAGGCGGTACGCACCTACAAGAAGACCCTGGAGTCGGCCGAGGAGACCTACGGCGACGGGGAGCGGGCGCACCGGACCGCGTACGCGTCGCTGAAGCACACCCACGAGAAGGTCGGCGACCACTGGGAGCCGAAGGAGCACCGGGGGCCGTCGGACCCGCAGGCGGCGCTGGGCACACCGGAGTCGGCGCAACGGCGGCGGCCCACCGCGCAGGGCGTGGACGTCAACGCCAGCAAGGGCCACCTCGACGAGGTGGCCCGGAAGGTGGGCATCGAGGACCCGCAGAACCTGAACAAGGACGACCTGGTCCGGGCGATCGAGAAGGCGAACGCGCGGGCCACCGCCCGGGCCCGCAAACGCTGAGCCGGACCGGACCCGGCAGGGCGGTGCGGGTACGCGTGGCGGCCGGCCGAGCTACAGCCGCAACCGGCTGGCGCGCTGGTACGTGTCGGCGGGATCCTCGCCCTCGGTGAGGTCGACGTCCTCGACGACCCGTCCGTCGTTGAGGCGGATCAGCCGGTCGCAGCGGGCAGCGATGGCCCGCTCGTGGGTGGCGAGCAGGATCGTCATGCCGTGCCGGTCGCGCAGGTCGAGCAGCAGGTCGAGGATCTGTGCACCAGTCGTCGAGTCCAGGTTTCCGGTCGGTTCGTCCGCGAGCAGCAGCCGGGGCGCACCCATCAGGGCCCGGGCGATCGCCACCCGCTGTTGCTGACCGCCGGAGAGCTGGGCGGGCAGCGCCCGTTCCCGGCCGGCCAGCCCCACCGCCGCCAGGAGCTCCCGGGCCCGGGTCGGGTGGTCGCCGCGTCCCCGTCGAGGTAGCACCGGCGCGATCACGTTGTCCAGCACGGTGAGCGCTGGCAGCAGGTGGTAGCGCTGGAAGACGAAACCGACCCGCTGCCGGTAGCGGGCCAGGGCGGCCCGGCGCAGCGCGGTGACCTCGACGTCGTCCACCGTCACGGACCCCCGGTCGGCCTGCTCGATCGCGCCGATCATGTGCAGCAGGGTGGACTTGCCGGAGCCGCTCGGCCCGGTCAGCGCCACGACCGAGCCCGGTGCGATCTCCAGCGACACGTCGTCGATGGCGGTGAGCCGCTCGGCGCCGGTGCGGAACTGCCGGACCAGTCCCGATGCCCGGACCGCGCTGCCGGGGGTCGCGTCCATGGTCACTCCTCTGCGAGTAGTCGTGCGGTGGGGAGGCGGTGCAGCAGCGCGGCCGGGACGAGCGCGGCGAGGCAGGTGACCAGCATCCCGGCCAGTGCCACGGCGGCCGTCACCAGCAGCAGCGCCGGGGGCAGCTCGCCGACCAGCCAGGCCGCCCCGCCCAGGCCCAGGCCCGCGCCGGTGAGCGCGCCGAGCGCGCCGAGGAGCAGTCCCTCGTAGCCGATCAGGCGGCGCAGCGCGGCGTCGGTCCAGCCGGTCGCCCGCAGCGTCGCCAGTTCGGCGGCGCGGTCGCGGATGTTCAGGTAGAGCACGTCGGCGACCGCGGCCGCCCCCAGCAGGACCGTCGCCACCGCCGCCATGGCGTCCGCGCCGCGCACGCTCAGCGACACGGTGTCGCCGAGCAGGCTGCCGACGATGGCGCCGCGGAAGGCGTACGCGGCGGCGGCGACCACGGTCAGCGCGGCCACCCCGATGGCCAGCGCGCCCGCGCCGAGCAGGGTGCGACCGGGGGCACGGACCAGGTTCACCAGGGCCAGGCCGGGCAGCGAGCGGGGGCGGCGTACCCAGCGGGCGGCGGCCACCGGCGGGCGCAGCGCGGCCGCCGGGTGGGCCCGGGCGGCCCGCAGCGCCGGTGCCAGGCCCGCGACCAGCGCCAGCAGCAGGGCCACCGGTACGGCGAGCAGCGCTCGCCGCCAGTCGAGGGCGATGTCCAGCGCGGCGCCGAGCGGGAACGCCAGGCCGACCGAGAGCAGCCCGGCGGCCAGCCCCAGCGCGGTGACCTCACCGAGGATCAGCGCCCCGATCCGGCGCGCCGGCCAGCCGAGGCAGGCGAGCACCGCCAGCTCGGGGCGGCGGTCCCGGACGGCGGCGGAGACCGCGTTGCCGAGGAACAGCACGCAGACCACGAGCACCAGCACGAAGAGCGCGGCGCTCTTGCGGTCCACCGCCTTGACGATCGCGGAGGCCACCCCGAGCGCGGACCAGTTCTCGGTCAGCCGCAGCTCCGGCCGGCCGAACGCGCCGGCGGGCAGCTCCACGGTCTGCGGAGCCGGCGACGAACCGAGGGTGATGTCCACGTCCAGACCGGTCTCGGTGGCGATCCGTTCGGCGATCAGCCGGACCCGCTCAGCCGAGCGCTCGCTGTAGCCGTGCACGTCGGCGACCCGGACCCGGATCGCGCTGATCGGGGCGGTGCGCTGCGGGCTGGTGCCGTTCGCCAGCAGACCGGGCACGCTGGCCAGGGTGGTCAGCAGCAGCGGCGGGGCGGACAGGTAGCCTGCCGGGTTGCCGCTCGGCTCCAGCGGTTGCCCGCCCAGCGCGGCCCGGCTTCGGTCGTCGGCGCCCTGCGCCGCCGGCGGCTCGTACGTCTCCAGCGGCACCTTGCCCAGGTCGCTGAAGCCGGTCAGCTTCTCCGGGTCGAAGAGGCCGACCGCGTGCCACTGTCGGGCGTCCTGGCCGCCGGGGCCGAGCCGCAAGGAGATCAGTGGTCGGAAGCTGGTGTCCTCCGTGAGCCAGGGCCGGGGCAGCGGGATCAGGGTCCCCTCACCGTTGTAGACGTCCGGACCCGGCGCGGTGGTGTTCACCCGTAGCGTGCCGTCGGGCTGTTGGTCGTACGTGGCCTGGCCGGCCTGCACGACGACCTGCAGTTGGCCCCAGCAGCAGGTGTCGGCGCTCAGCCCGTCGGCAAGCTGAGCTCGGTACGCGCTCAGCGCGTCCTGCTCGGTGCCGCCGGCTGCCACGGCCGGGGCCCCGCGCAGTGCCGCCGTCAGGTCTTGCGGCGGAATCTCGGCGAGGCTGCGACCGGGCCGCAACCGGGTGTACGTGGCCCGGATCGCGCCGTCGACGAAGGGTCGGCTGGTGGCGAGCACCGACACGCGGCGGCTGATGAGCCCGCCTCCCTGGTTGGTCACGACGGTGGTGTCGGTGGCGGCGAGGGGACGCCCGGTCACCACGGTGTCGGTGAGTCCGACCAGGCGCTGCTCGGCGTCCGGGTCGACCGCGGCGAGCAGGAACGGCACGGTGAGCCGCAGCGTGATCGTCAGACGGGTGGCGGAACTTGACGCGGGCGCGTCCGGTCCGTTGCCCGCTGTCGACTGCTCGAAGCGCCCGTTCGGCAGCAGTCGGAACGTGTTGACCTCCCAGGTCTGCCGTTCGGTGAGGGCGGTCAGCTGGTTGCCCTGTTCGACCCGGAGATCGCAGACCGGCTCGGTACGCCCACCGTCGAGGACCTCCCGGGGCGTCAGGCCGCAGTCCTGGGTGTCGTACGTCCGCCCGTCGGTGTATCGCACCGCGTCGGGGTAGTACTGGTCGCCGATGACCGGATAGTGCAGCCCGTGCTTCGTCACGTACACGTAGGTCGGTGCGGCGGTGGCGTGGGTGAGCCCTCGCTCGGCGAGGAAGGCCCGGTCGATCCGGATGACCTGGCGGTCCAGCGACCGGTCGACCGCGTCGGTCAGGTCGATCGGCATCTCGATCGGCGTGGTCGAGTAGCCGAGCATCGCGATCGGGGCGGCCACGTCCACCCCGTCGACGGCTTTGACCTGGTCGTACTGTGCGGTGGTGATGCCACCGAAGAGGCCGGAGAGGTAGTTGGGGCGGACCAGCCCGCGTTCGGCCTCCAGGGCGGTGCGCGTCCCCTTTGGACGGACCAGGATGTCGTACGCGGCCCGGGTGTCCCGCTCGACGGCGCCGGTCACCGCCAGGCGGGAGGTGGTGGTGGCGCCGGTGAGGACGACGAAACCGGTGGTGGCCACCAGTACGCCGACCAGCAGCGCCGCCGACCGTCCCGCACGGCCGCGCAGCTGCCTCCAGACGAAGTTGAGCATGTCGCGCCTCCCCGTGTGCTGCCCCACACTCTGCGCGATACATTGTGACAATGCAAGACCCCTACGGGCCGGACACGTCCAGCCCGGATTGGAGGAGACGGTGGCGATCCAGCACGCGGTCCTGGCCCTGCTCGCCCGGGGCCCCAGCTACGGCTACGAGCTGAAGAGCGCCTTCGAGGCGGCTGTCGGCCCACAGTGGGGGCCGCTCAACATCGGCCACCTCTACCAGATCCTCGACCGGCTCTCCCGCGACGAGCTGGTGGTCGCCGAGCGGCAGCCCCAGCCGGTCAAACCCGACCGGGTCGTCTATGAGATCACCCCGGCCGGCCGCGCCGAGCTGGACCGGTGGCTCGCCGAGCCCAGCCCCCGCAGCGGCGGATTCCGGGACGACTTCTTCCTCAAGGTCACCGCCGCCGCCCGCTCTGGCGCCGAGGCAACCGTCCGGACCGTGCTCGGCAACCAGCGCGGCCACCTCATGCGCGAGCTGCGCAACCTCGACGGGCTGCGCCGCCGGACCGACGACCCGGTGGTCCGGCTGCTGCTCTCGGCCGCCACCCGGCACGTCGAGGCCGATCTCGCCTTCGTCGACGACGCCGAAGCGGCGCTGCTCGCCGACGGTGGCGCGCTGCTCGCCACCCTGGCCGCCGACCGCACCGGGACGGCACCGGACGCCGCCGGCGAGGCCCGCGCCGCCGGCTGAGCTGGTCAGGCGAGGCGTTCGATCGTGGCGGGAAGCAGGCCGTGGCCGCGCGCCACGCCGATGAGCTGGCGGAGCACCCAGGGCAGCGCGTCGCCACCGGCCGGCTCGGCGGTCACGTCGAGGCACCAGGCGATGCCGCCGCCGACGCGCCGCAGGTCCCAGCGGACGTTCGTGTCGTTGACCCGGAGCCGCCCGGTGCCGACCACGCCGGGCCGCGCCCCGTCCGGATCGTCCAGCCGGAGCAGCGCGCCCAGCCGGGCCAACCGGCGGTCGTCCAGCTCACCGGCGAAGAGGATCCGGTGGACGTCCGGGCCGTCGCTCAGGCGTAGCGGCGCACCGGTGGCCAGCGGAACGTCGTCGCGGAAGTGGCCGCGCAGCTCCTCCTCGGCGGGCAGGTCGCCGCCGCCGAGCCGGTGGTAGGTCGCCTCGGCGGTGGCCCGGTCGACCGCCGCCAGGCGGGCGCGCAGCCGCGGGTCGGTGCGGACCGCCCGGGCGTACGCGGCCGAACTCCACCAGCCGCCGTCGGTCGGCGTCCACCCGGCACTGCGCAGCCGTGCCGCGGCCAGGTCGTCGGCCAGGACGAACTCCTCGACCAGCAGCCCCGTCACCTCGGCGTGGTCCGCCTCGGCCCGCAGCAGGTAGTAGTCGAGCAGGGTGCCGCCGGCGTGCCGGATGGCGGTTTCGGTGGTCATTCCGGGACCGTATCCGCTGCCGCAGCGGATCGTGGGCAGGACACGACGTCGCAGCGGCGTCGTTGCCGGGTCGCCCGGGCCTCCGCCCGGGTCGGCGATCTGGTGGTGTCGGCGGCGGCGCGACACCGCCACCTCGGCGACCCGGCACCAGAGGTCAGCGGGCCACCGCCACGGCCGTGACGACCAGGCCGCGGGCGACCAGATACCGGCCGCGCAGCTCGGTCAGCTCCGGCCCGCCATCGGTACGCCTGCCGTCCACCAGCAGCCGCGCGGTGAACGTCCCGGCGGCGGGGTCGACCGACAGTTCGGCGTCCTCGAAGCCGAGCCAGCGCCCGGTCAGCGGGTACCAAGCCTTGTAGACCGACTCCTTGGCGCTGAACAGCAATCGGTCCCAGTGCACGCCCGGGTCGGCGTCGGCGAGGCGGCCCAGCAGGTCCGGCTCACCGGCGACGGTCACCAGTGCGCCCACGCCGTCCGGCAGCCGACCGTGCGGTTCCGCGTCGATGCCGAGGCTGGCCAGCTCGGTGATCCGGCCGACCGCCGCGGCCCGGTAGCCGGCGCAGTGGGTGATGCTGCCGACCACGCCCGCCGGCCACACCGGTTCCCGCCGTGGGCCGGAGCGGATCGGGGCCGGGGCGTACCCGAGGCGGGCGAGGGCCTCCCGGGCGCACCGGCGGGCGGTGACGAACTCGCGTCGGCGGGTCTCCACCGCCCTCGCGACGAGATCCTCCTCGCCCGGGTACGGGGACTCACCGGGAAGATCCGAGAACGCCTCGACGGGTACGGCAGCCGGCGGCAGCAGTGCCTCGATCACGCCGCACCGCCCAGGATCCGCCGCATCGGTCGCGGCTCACCACCGCGCCGGGTCCACTCGCGCGGGTAGCCCAGCGACACCTCCTCGAAACGCACCCCGTCGTAGTGCGTGGTGCGCGGGATGTGCAGGTGCCCGTAGACCGCGACCACGGCCCGGTGGCGGACGTGCCAGTCAGCGGTCCGGTCGGTGCCGCACCACTGCGCGAACTCCGGGTACCACAGGACCTCGGTGGGTTCGCGGACCAGCGGCCAGTGGCTGACCAGCACCGTCGGCAGCGCCGGGTCGACGGCGGCCAGCCGCCGCTCGGTCTCGGCGAGCCGGGCCCAGCACCAGGACTCGCGGTCCGGGTACGGGTCGGGGTGCAGCAGCAGCTCGTCGGTGCAGACCACCCCGGCGTCGTACGCGCGCTGCAGCGACGCCTCCTTCGACGTGGTGCCGGGCGCCCGGAACGAGTAGTCGTACAACTGGAACAGCGGCGCGACGGTGACCGGCCCGCCGTCGCCGCGCCACACCGGATAGTCGTCCTCCGGGGTCAGCACGCCGAGGTCGCGGCACATCCGGACCAGCGCGTCATACCGGTCCCGGCCGCGCAGCTGCACCGGGTCGGCCGGGTGCGTCCAGAGCTCGTGGTTGCCCGGCACCCAGATCACCCTGTCGAACCGGTCGCGGAGCTGGCGCAACGTCCGCTCCACGTGCCCGAACAGCTCGGCGACATCGCCGGCCACGATGAGCCAGTCGTCCGTCGACTCCGGTCGCAGGCCGTCCACGATGCGGCGGTTCTCGGCGTACGACACATGGAGGTCACTGACCGCCAACAGCGAACCCGTCACCCGGTCGATCTTGCCATTGTCGGCCGGTGCGGGACAGATGCGCTTGTGCGGCATCCGCCGGAGAACGATGATGGGCCGCATCGGTGTCGCGACCCCGGCGGCGAGCAGGGCCGTACGGGCTGAAACGTCGACTCTTCACGGAAGGGACGACGGCTTGCACCCGATGCTGCGTCGACTCGACGACCTCGCCGCTCACCTCGCCACCCGGCCGGACACCGTGGCGCTGCTCGGCCTCGGCTCGGCCGGCGCCGAGCACGACCGGCTGGACGATCACTCCGACCTGGACTTCTTCCTCGTCGTCGCGGACGGCGCGGTGCCCCGCTACGTCGAGTCGATCGACTGGCTGGCCGCGCCCGGCCCGGTGGCGTACAGCTTCGCCAACGAACGCAACGGCCGCAAGGCGCGCTACGCCGACGGAATCTTCGTCGAGTACGCGGTCTTCACCGTGGACGAGTTGCGGCGCCTGCCGTTCACCGGCGCCCGGGTGGTGTGGCAGCGGCCCGACGCGCCCGCCGGGCTGGCCGAGTGCGGGCCACCGGCGCGCCCCGCCACGCCGTACGACACGGTCGAGTTCCACCTCAACGAGGCGCTCACCAACCTCTACGTCGGCCTGCACCGCGAGCTGCGCGGGGAACGGCTCACCGCGGCGCGGTTCATCCAGTCGTACGCGGTGGACCGGGTGCTCGCCCTGCTGCGGCTCACCGCCTCGGCGGCGGCGCACCGGCGGGACCCGTTCGACCCGAGCCGCCGGGTGGAGCGGGCGTACCCGCCGGAGGTGCTGCCGCTGGCCGAGATGGTGCCCGGCTACCGGGGCAACCGGGAGGCGGCCCGGGTGACGCTGGGCTGGCTGGAGCAGCGGTTCCCGGTCGACCCGGTGATCGCCGCCGCCGTCCGGGCCCTCCTCGACGAATGACGGGCGACTGCGGCGGCCAGCCCGGCGCAGGCGACGAAGGCCGGCCTGCGGGGCTCAGCCGGTGAGCAGGTCGGCGAAGTGGTCGGTGGCGCGCAGCAGTTCCCGGGCGATCGCCGGTTCCGCCGCGGAGTGGCCGCCGTCGGGCACGATCCGCAGTTCGGCCTCCGGCCAGCGCCGCGCAAGGTCGTACGCCGACACCGGTGGGCAGCAGAGGTCGTAGCGGCCGTTGATGATGACGGCGGGAAGGTGGCGGATCCGGTCCACCCCGTCAAGGAGTTGCGTCTCGCTGGTGAAGAAGCCGCCGTGCAGCGCGTAGTGGGAGAGGATCCGCGCGATCGGCAGCGCGTGCTCGTCGGCGGTGAAGTGGGCGAGCAGGCCCGGGTCGGGGCGCAGCGCGGAGTTCACCGCCTCCCACCGCCCCCAGGCGACGGCGCACGCGCGGGCCTCGGCGTCGTCGGGCCCGTGCAGCCGCCGGTGGTACGCGCCCAGCAGGTCGTCCCGCTCCGCTTCCGGGATCGGGGCGATGAACCGGTCCCACTCGTCCGGCTGGAGGTGGCGCAGCCCGCCCTGGTAGAACCAGTTCCGCTCGCTGCGCCGCAGCAGCAGGACGCCACGCAGGATCAGGCCGGTGACCCGGTCCGGGTGGCTCTGCGCGTACGCCAGGCCGAGGGTGACCCCCCACGAGCCGCCGAACACCAGCCAGGAGTCGATCCCGAGCCGCTCGCGGATCACCTCGATGTCGTCGACCAGGTGCCAGGTGGTGTTGGCGCGCAGCCCACCCAGCGGGGTGCTCCGGCCCGCGCCGCGCTGGTCGAACAGCACGGCCCGGTAGCGGTCCGGGTCGAAGAACCGCCGCGCCGCCGGGACGAGACCACCGCCGGGCCCGCCGTGCAGGAACACCACGGGTACGCCGTCCGGCCGGCCCACCTCCTCCACGTACAGCTCGTGGCCGTCACCGACGGCGATCCGGTGGGTGGCGTACGGCTCGATCGGCGGGTAGAGGCGGGGCTCGGTGGTCATGCCGAACCATCCTGCCCGTTCGCGGGCCGCCGGTGGGGGCGGCCGGCGTCAGCAGGCGATGTTGCTGCCGAGGTTGTCGAGGAGGGCGTCCGCCACCCAGCCGGACACGCCGGTCGTGGTGTCCTTCAGGTAGGTCCAGGTGTAGGTCGTGTGCCCGTTGGCGGTGACCTTGTCGCCGTTGGTGAAGCACCAGAAGTCGACGTTGTGGGTGTACTGCCCGTACCCCAGGGAGGCGCAGCTGGTGTGCGGGCCGGAGCGGATGTTGACGTTGCTGGCGTTGAAGAGCTGGCCGCCCGCGGTGTCGACGTTGGTGCGGGAGTGGCTGCAGGATGCGCCGGCCGGCGCCGCCGCGCTGATGACGGCGACGCCGGAGCAGGCGGTCGCCAGCGCGACGGCCGTCGCGACGGAGGAAAACTTCCGCACGTTGATCAACCCCTCGAAGTCGGAGCAGCACGCAAAGTGATCCGAATATTTGCATGCTTCAAGATGCAGATCAAGAGTTCGCCGGGCCGCCGTTCCGGCGGCGGACCTGCTGAGCGCCCCCACCTACTCGACGTGGACCGCCTCGCCTGGGCGTGGTGCGATGCCGGGCGGCCGGACGACCTGCCTCGACACCGGACGGAGCCGGCGCCGGGCCGGCCGGATCCTGACCGGCACCCGGGCCGGGCACCGGTCAGGACGGCCGGCTCAGGCGTTGGCCGAGATCCCCACGTCGGGGCCCGCCGCCGGCTCCTCGGCGGCCCGCACGGCCGACTCCGCCTCGGGGGCGGTGCGTTGCGCCGGTGGACGCACCGCGAACGCGTCGAACGTGGGGCCGTTCAGCGGCGCGCGCGAGGCGTTCGCGTCACCGGTCGGCAGTTCCGGGCCCTCGGGGCGCTCCGCCGCCGGACGGTCGGCCGCGTCGTGGCCCGCGCCGTCGCCGAGAGGGCGGGGAGCGACCTGCGGATACTCGGCGGTTGCCGCGCCGCCCGCAGCGGCCGCCATGACCGCCGCGGCGGCCAGGTCGGCCACCCGCTTCGCCTCGCGCTGCACCCGGGCCCGGGTCTCCTTGGCGTGCTGCTCGGCGAGGTCCGCCGCCCGCCGCGCCTCGTCGAGCCGCTTGGTCTCGGCCGCCAGGTCCCGGCGTACCTCGACCAGGCGCTCCTCCAGCGCGGCCCCCTCCTGCTCGACCGTGGCGATCTCCTGGCGGGTCCGTTCCAGCCGCTGGCCGACGGTACCCAACTCGGCCTGGAGCTGCGTGAGGGTCTCCTGCCGCTGCTGGATCTCCTGCTGCACCGTGGAGAGCTGCTCCTGGTGCGCCGCGGTCTCCTCGTCGGCCCGCTCGCGGACCTCGGTGGCGTACTGCTGGGCCTCGGCGACCAGCGCGGCGATGTCCCGTTCGGCGGCGCTGGCCCGGTCGGCCAGCTCCTGCTCGGCGGCGGCCCGCCGCTCGTCCAGCTCACGGGCCATGGTGGCCTGCCACTGGGCCAGCTCCTGCTGGGCCTTGCTCCGGGTGGCCTGAACCTCCTGCTGGATCTGCGTGCGGGCCGCCTTCACCAAGGCCTCCGAGGCGGAGCGGGCCTGGTCGACCTGCTGCGCGCTCTGCTCGGCGATCCGCTTCGCCTCCTGCTGCGCCCGCTCGTGGGCGGCCTGCCCCTCGACGCGCAGCTTCTCGGCCATCTCCCGGATCGCGGTGAGCTCCGCCTGCGCGGCGGCGCGCTGCTCCTCGTGCGCGTTCTCCTGCTCGGCGCGGCGCGCCGACAGCTCGTCCTCCAGCTCCCGCAGTTGGCGGACAGCCTCCTCCTGCGCCGAGGCCAGTACCTTCTCGGCCTGCTCCTGCAGGTCGGCGGCGCGCCTGGTCGCGGTTTCGGTGATCTGGGCGGACTGCCGCTCGGCCAGGTCGAGGATCTGCTCGACCATCGGACCGAGGTCCCGGAAGGACGCCCGGTCCACCTCGGCCGGTCGCTGCCGCAGCTCCGCCGCCTCGGCCTGGGTCCGCTGCACCTGCGTGGTCAGCTCCCGCACCTGCGCGTACGCCCGGTCCCGACCGGCCGCCAATGCGGACAGTTCGGCTTCCATCTGCTCGACGTACCGGTCCACCTGGCGTTTGTCGTAGCCGCGCAGCGCCGGGTCGAACCTCGGCCGTGCGGACACGTCGTCGTGGGATGCGAACGGTTCCTCGCCGTTGGACATTGCGCCATCCTCCGTCAGGTTCGCCAGCGTCGGGCCGGCGGACGACCGCCCCGCAAGGGCATGATGAGGCGCAACGGTACCGTCGCCGGTGCGCGGGTCCTGCCCCACCCCGGTCCTCGGCCGGGCGCCGTGCGCGTCCAGCCGGTCGTGCACCAGGTCGACCCGGTGCCGTCGTCGACCGGAGTGAACCGGCCGGAGCGGTCCGCTGGGCCCGCCCGGCCCGAAACCGGCTGGCCGGAAGCCACCCTCGGCCCGCATCCTGGCCGGCATGACCGTACGGGAGTTGACCGCCGCCGACTGGCCGCAGCTGTGGCCGATGCTGCGCGACATGGGCGTCGGCGACGAGCCCGCCGAGACGCACCGGGAGCGCTTCCTGCGCCTGCTCGCCGACCCGCGCTGGGCGCTGCTCGGCGCGGTGGACGCCGGCGGGCTGACCGGGTACGCCGCCGCCCAGGATCACGGCCCGCACCTGCGCTCCGGCGACACGCACCGGACCGCGCGCCTGCACGACCTCTACGTACGGCCGGACCGGCGCCGGCACGGGGTGGGCCGGGCGCTGCTCGCGGCGGTGACGCGGTGGGCCGCCGGGCGGGCCCGCTACCTGGAGTGGCAGGCGCACCGGGAGCGGGCGGCGCCCTTCTACGAGCGGCTCGGCCACCGCGGCGAGCCCTGCCCGCAACCCGAGTACCCGACCTTCATCGTCGACCTCGGCCCGCGCTGAACCTCACGGAAGCGGATGGGAGATGCCCCGGGCGTGGTCGGTGATGGCCGCGCCGACCACGGTGGCGGTCAGCGGCAGCACCTCCAGGCAGCGGCGCACCGCCGCGCCCATCAGCGGGTTCGGCACCCGCATGGAGAGCGTGCAGTGCGGCACCCAGCGTCCCGGCTGGTAGTGCTCGACCAGCCCGATCCCGGCCCGGGCCAGCCGCTGGTGCACCTGGGCGTGGTGGGCCAGCAATTCGGCGGTCGGGGCCGGCCCGAGCCACAGCACCCGCCCGACGAACTGTCCCGCGTGCTGGAACTCCAGCCGCAACGGCGCGGCCACCACCATCCCGGCGAGCGCCTCGGCCACCCGCTCCGGGTCGAACCGGGGCGCCACCGCGAGCGAGACGTGCGGGCGGTGCCGCTGCTCCAGGAGCGACCGCATACTTTGCACGCCCTCGGACTCCAGCGCGTCCCAGAGCACCCGGATCCGCCGGGTGGCGTCCGTGTCGAGATACAGCTCCAGCGCCGCGACCACGCGATCACCCTAAGAGGTGAGGTTTGCCCGGCCCGGTGGGCGGTACTGCCCCGGTGGCACCGACGGCGAGGAGCGTGGACGAGTGGACGTGAACGACCTGCTGACCGAGGCGTACGACCGGCTGCCCGATCTGGTGGCGGCGGCGGTCGACGGGCTGAGCCCGGAGCAGCTGTGCCAGCCTCCGGCGCCCGGGGCGAACACGGTGGGCTGGCTGGTCTGGCACCTGACCCGGATCCAGGATCACGGCGTCGCCGACCTGCTGGGGGAGGAGCAGATCTGGGTCACCGGCGACTGGGCGCTGAGCTTCGGGCTGACCGCCGACCCGGACGACACCGGCTTCGGGTACGGCCCCGAACAGGTCGCCACCGTACGGCCGGAGAACGGTCAGGTGCTCCTCGACTACCACGTGGCGGTGGTCGACCGGACCCGGCGGTATCTGCGCGGGGTGCGCCCCGCCGACCTGGACCGGGTGGTCGACCTGAACTGGGACCCGCCGGTCACCCTCGGCGTGCGACTGGTGAGCCTGCTGGACGACGATCTGCAGCACGCCGGTCAGGCCGCGTACGTGCGCGGGCTCGTCGAGCGGGGCTGACCGCCACCCGCGCGCGGCTGAACCCCGGTCACCGCTGCCCCGCCGTGGTCTCCTCCGCCGGCCCGGAGGATCCCGCGGCGGCGGGCCGGGCCGCGACGGCCCCGGCGGGGGCGGGGACCGCTCGGATACGCCGCGCCAGCCCCTTGTCGACGCCGACGAACAGGAGCCCGAGCAGCCAGAACGCGAACGCGAAACCGAGCGAGCTGAGCCCCACCCCGTCGTAGCCGAGCTGACCGGCGTCCACGAACGGATACGGGTAGCGGTGCACGATCAGGCCGCGCACCAGGGCGAACCCAAGGTACGCCAGCGGGAACGCCAGCCACCAGGCCGCGTAGCGGAGGCGCAGCCGGCCGCGCTGGTCGAACAGCACCCAGTCGGCGAGCGCGAGTAGTGGCACGACGGTGTGCAGGAACTGGTTGCCCAGCGCTTCGCCGAGCGCCCGGTCGGGCTGGGCCATCGCGAACGGGCTGGCCGGGTTCGCCAGCACCAGGTGGTAGACCACCCCGGTGATGGTGATGTAGAGAGTCACCGCACCCTTGAGCACGGACGGTGGCTCCGGCCGGTCGTGCCAGCACCGCCAGGCGGCGTATCCGGCGAACCCGCCGACCGCCACGTTGCTCTGGATGGTGAAGTAGGGCAGCAGCCCGGTCACCGTGGCCGGGCCGAGGGCGGTGAGCACGATGCCGGCCACCACGCTGAGCACGGTGGCCAGGCGAAAGAGGATCGCCAGCCGGCGACGCCGCGGGGTCACCGGGGCAAGCTATCAGCCCGGCCGCCGCAGGTCGCCGGCCCGAGGTGCGCCGGCCGAACGGGACCGCCGGCACTGGCAGCGCCGCGCGACCGGACGGGGCATCCGGGGCCACGTGCCCGGCCGTTCAGCGCAGGGTCGGGCGGACCGGGGCGGACAGGTGCACGGACGGACCCGCCGGGCGGATCGCCGGCGGCCCCGTGACGGCCGGGGTGGCGGCGGTGGTTGCCGGGCCACCGGCCGGCTGGCCGGTAGCGGGTCCGGTGGGCGGGCTGTCGGTCCGCTCTTTCGTCCCGTTGCTGGCACCCTTTTTCTTGTCCAGCGCGTCGAGCAGCCGCTCGCAGTAGCCGGTGACCTTGTCCCGGCCGCCGGCGGTCGAGACCAGGTCGGCGAAGCTCGGCGTCTCCAGCACGCGCCGCCGCTGTTCGGCTGCCTTCACGAGGTACGCGCGGCAGAGCCCGGTGAGGCGAGCCGATGTGCTCGGCTGGCCGGTCGGACCGGCGGTCGGGCTGGGTGCGGCGGCCGGGGTGGGCGAGGCACCCGGCCCGGTGGTCGGCGAGCCCGGCAACCCGGCCCCGGCCTTCGGCGTCGCGGTGGTCTCGGCACCACCGCTGATCGGCGCCGGCAGCGTGTCAGTGGCGGCGGCGAGCGCCACGCCACCGGTGGCGGCGGCCAGCAGCGCGGCGAGCGCGATCTTCGCGCTGAGCAGGCTGGCGACGAACCCCTGCCCGGGGCGGGGTGCCGCCGGGAGCAGTCCGGCGCGCGCCGTGCGGAACGCCTGGAGGGCGGCCGCCTCGCCGCCGAGTTCGTGCGGGCGGGCGGCGACGCGGACGGCGGCGAGGAGCCGGAGGAGCACCTCGGGAACGTCCTGCGCGTCGGCGCCCGGACCGACGAGCAATCGCTCGACGGTCTCCTGGTCCATCCGGTGTGTGGTCATCTCGTGTCCCTCAGCGCCGCCACGCTTCGTGACGTCACATGGAAACCTCCGCCGGTAACCCGAACCGGGCGTGAGACCGCTCACCTGCCTCGGGTGGTCACCCCATCGTCTTCGCCCCGTCGATCGACTCGCGGATGATGTCCGCGTGGCCGGCGTGCTGCGCGGTCTCGGCGATCAGGTGCAGCAGCACCCGGCGCACCGACCAGCTCGCCCCCGGCTCGAACCACGGCGCGACCGGCAGTGGGTGCGCCTGGTCCAGGTCGACGGTGGCGATCAGGACGTCGGTCTCGGCGGCCACCCGGTCGAACTCGGCGAGCAACCCGGCCACCGTGTCGCTCTCGGTCATCCGGAACTGGCCGACCCAGTCGACCGGCTCGCTCTCCATCGCTTCGGCGCCGCCCACGGCGAACCGCATCCACCGCTCCTCGACGACCGCCACGTGCTTGATCAGCCCGCCGAGGCAGAGCTCGCTCACCGTGCTGCGCCGGGCCGCCTGCTCGTCGGTCATGCCCTCGACGGTCTGCCGCAGGAAGCCACGGTGTCGGCGCAGCGTCGTGAGCAGGTCGGCCCGCTCACCGGTGAGGACCTGGTCGGAGACGCTCATATTGTCCGCCTTTCGCTTGATGACCGCGGCCACCGTACGACGGCCTACCGACAGTTTCCGGCTTCCACCCGGGACCGTCCCGGTTGCCGATTCGTCCGGTTGGCGGTGCACTGAATGACATGGGTGTCATCAAGGTGGGCACGTCATCCTGGGCCGACCAGTCGCTGGTGCGCTCCGGCTGGTATCCCCGCGCGGTCAACACCCCCGCGGGCCGCCTCGGCTTCTACGCCGAGCGGTTCGGGCTGGTCGAGGCGGACACGTCGTACTACGCGATCCCATTGCCGGAGACGGCGGCGGGCTGGGTGGCCGCCACCCCGCCGGGGTTCACCTTCGACGTCAAGGCGTTCCGCCTCTTCACCGGCCACCACACCCCGGTCGCGGCGCTGCCCCGCGAGCTGCGGCCGGCCGGCGGGCCGAGCCTGATCCGCTGGCGGGACCTGCCCGCCGGGGCGTACGACGAACTCTGGGACCGGTTCCACGCGGCGCTGGCGCCGCTCGCGGCGGCCGACCGGCTCGGCACCGTGCTGCTGCAGTTCCCGCCCTGGCTGGCCCGCGGCGACGCCGCCAAACGGCGGATCCGGGAGACGGCCCGGCGGTGCCTGCCCTGGCCGGTCTGCGTCGAGCTGCGGCACTCCTCGTGGTTCAGCGAGGAAGCGGTGGTGGACACCGTGACCTTCCTGCGCGAGCAGGGGCTCGGCTACGTCTGCGTGGACATGCCGCAGGGCCATGTCTCCTCGGTGCCGCCGATCCTGATCACCACCGCCGACCTCGCGGTGGTCCGGTTCCACGGGCACAGCACGGCCTGGAAGAGCGGCGACAGGCAGGACAGATTCCCCTACGCCTACGGCGAGGAGGAACTGCGGCACTGGTCCGAGCTGCTGCGTGAACTGGCCGACCAGTGCGCCGAGCTGCACGTCCTGATGAACAACTGCTGCGGCGACCAGGCCCAACGGGACGCCGCCCGGCTCGCCGAACTGCTCGGCGTCGAGGCCGTCCGGGAGCGGGCCGGCGCGGGATCCTGACCCCGAGCCGAGCGAGGCCCGGCGGGGCTCGCTCCGTGCGTCGGGTCGTCAGCGGGCGTCGGTGTCGTCGCCACCACGCCCGTACCGGCTCAGCCGCGCCGCCGGACGCCCTCCGGGTGCATGCCGGTGGCCTCCTCCAGCGCGTTGTCCGGCAGGTCGCCCTCGGCGCTGTCGTCCGGAAAGGTCCGGGCGGACGGCGCCGGATCCGGCGGCGCGCCCGGTCCGGCCTCAGCGGTGCGGGTCGGCTCCACCGACCCGAAGCCGTGCCGCCCGGCCGCCGGCCCGCCCGCCGCCGCCCCGCGCGCCCGGCGCTCACCCCGCCGGCCCTCCGGGACCGCGGGCTCCTCGCTACCCTCGTCCATCGGCGAGTCCTGGCCCGCGCCCCACGGCGGGTCGGCGTCGAAACCGTCCGTGGTGCCCCACGGCTTGCTCGCCTCGGGCCCTCGCCCCTCGCCCGTCCCCGGTCGTTTCTTGCTGCTCATCGCCACCTCACCCTGGCTGGGTTCCCGTGCCCGCGCTGAATGCCCGCCACCTGCCCGGTCATGCCGGATCGGCGTCCGCGAGCGGCCGGCGGCGCACGTCGTTGTGCGCCCGCCGGCCGCTCGGCGGGTCAACGGCCGGCCGTGACCAGGTGCCGCGTGGCCGCGCCCATCGCGGCGACCTTGGCGATCGTCCTCGGCGAGCCCAGGGCGACCTTGCCGATCTTCGGCGCGCCCTTGCCGGCAACCTTCCCGATCTTCGGAGCGCCCATCGCGGCGACCCGCAGGCCGGCGATCTTGCCGATCTTCGGAGCAGTCATCCCGACTGCCTTGCCAAGCTTCGGCCCGCCCATCGCGATGACCTTGCCGGCCATCCTCGGCCGGGTGATCACCCCGCCGGCCCGGCCGAGCATGCCCCGGAGCACCTGGCCCGGCTTCTGTTGCTCGCTCATGTACGCGGTCACCACCACCAGCGCGCCGGTCAGCGCCGGCACCGCCCACTGGAGCAGCTTCATCTGCCGCTGGCAGGAGGCCACGCTCGCCGGGGTCTGATAGCTCGGCTCGGTGATCCCCTCGACGGGCGGCCCGCCCGCCCGCTCCAGCTTCTTGCCGAGCATCCGGCTGTAGCCGGTGACCGCCAGCGCGCCCACGGTCAGCGCGGTCTTCACCGCGCTGATCTTCCCCACCCCGGACTGCACCGCCATCCGTGGGCTCTCGGTGACCATTTCGCCGACCGCGCCGGCCAGGTGGGCGCCGATCGCCGCCGCGTTGACCGGGGTCCAGCGCGCCCAGCCCGCCGAGGCCACCGGCAGCCGCTGCGTCGAGTCGTCGACCCGAGCCGCCGCCGCGTTGACGCCGAGCGCGCCCATCAGCGAGCCGCCGAACCATGCCGCCAGGCCCAGATCGTGCATCGACCGCAACGCGGTGTGCCGTTCGGACATCTGATCCCCCTCCGCCGTGTTCGGGCGGTGCGGCATACCCACGTTCCGGCCGGCTACGCCCCCGATCGCGCCCGTCCGGCGGACCCGGCGTGCCGCCCGGCCACCGGTCAGCGGCGCGGCAGGGTGGCGGCGAACGCGGCGACCCGGGCGGCCAGCGGGGTCGCGGCGCGTACCCAGGTGAAATGGTCCAGCGGGCCGCCGGCCTCGGCCACTGTGTAGCGGTGTCGGGTCACCGGCGCGGCGGTGAGCTTGCCGCAGAGGTGGTCCAGGGTCTCGTGCGGGGTGTACTGATCGTCGTCCACGCTCACCGCGAGGACCGGCGTACGCACCCGGCGGACCGCCGCCTCGGCGTCGACCCCGTCGAGCACCGGGAACCGGCCGGTCCGGGCGGTGTACGCCCAGTCCCGGATCACCCCGCGGGCCTGCCGGCCGCCGAACCCCCAGCCCGGCCACACGCCGAGCAGCCGGGCCACCGCCGCGATCCCCTGGGTGTACGCCAACACCCCCCAGCCGCGCAGCCCCGGGTATCCGCGCCACCAGGGCAGGCCGACCGCCACCAGGGCCAGCCCGTCCGCCGCGTCCGCGTCTTGCAGGGCCTGGTGCAGCAGCGCGACCTGGCCGCCGAGGGAGTGCCCGAGCAGCAGCCGGGTACGGCCGTCCAGCCGGGGCTTGAGCGCGTCGAGCACGGCGCCGACGTCAACGACCAGTTCGGGGTAGCCGTAGCGGCAGGTGCGCGCGGGAGCCGGAGTGCTCTCGCCGGTGCCCCGCAGGTCGACCACGACGACGGCGAGCCCGGCGCCGCGCAGCGCGGCGGCGAAGGGGCGGTAGTAGCGGGCCCGCACCCCCATCGCCGGCCAGAGCACCACCACCGGCGCGCCGGGCGGCCCGTCCGGCTCCGGGTAGACCTGCACGCCGATCCGCGCCCCGTCGACGTCGACGAACTCCTGCGTGTACTCCCCGCTCACCGGCTCAGGGTACGGCGGCAGGCTACCGGCGGGTAGCCGAGGGGGTGCCGCACCCGGCCGCCGGTCCGGTCGGCGCGGACCGGTCCGTCCCGTCCCGGGCGGCCGGGACGAGCCGCCCCACCGCGCCGGGAAAGGCCCGTTCGACCCGGTCGACGGCTGCCAGCACCGCGGGCACCGCCAGCTCGGCCAGCGCCGGGTGGAGCCCGTCCCCGGGCGGCCGCGGCCCCGCCCAGAGCGCCTGATGCCACGGCCGGTCCGGCGGCGGGCCCCAGAGCGCGGGCGAAACCGGGCCGAAGAGCAGCACCGACGGGGTGCCGTAGGCGGTGGCCAGGTGGCCGATGCCGGTGTCGCCGGCGAGCACCAGCCGGGCGTGGGCCACCAGGGCGGCCAGCTCGCCGAGGCCGGTCCGCCCGGCCAACACCGCCGCCGGCGGCAGCGCGGCGCCGCGGGCCACCTCCTCGGCGATGCCCCGCTCACCGGGGCTGCCGGTCACCACCACCCGGTGGCCGCGCGCGGTCAGCTCCCGGGCCACCGCCGCGAAGCGCGCCGGTGGCCAGCGCCGCTCGGCGGCCTTCGCCCCGGGGTGGACGATGCTGACCTCGCTGGGCTGCGCACCGGGTCCGGGGCGGCGCAGCGCCAGGTCCGTCCGGTCGGCCGGGATGCCGTACCAGGCCAGCAGCCGGCACCACCGGTCCACCTCGTGCTCGTCCGCCCGCCACGGTGGACCGTCGTGGTGCCCGGCCTCGGCGTTGGCGAAGGCGAGCAGCCGGCCGGGCCCGACCTCGGCCAGCATCCGGTGCGACCGCGGGCCCCGGCCGTGCAGGTTCACCGCCAGCGTGGCCGCCGGTCCGGACCACCCCAGGCGGCCCAGCCCGTCCGCCTCGACCAGCCGGTCCACCCCGCCGACCAGCGCGACCAGCGGCGCCAGCCAGCGCGGCGCGACCAGCGCCAGCTCATGACCGGGGTACGCGGCGCGCAGCGCGCGCAGCGCCGGCACCCCGGTGGCGAGGTCGCCGACGCCGAGCGCGCGGAGCACGAGGATCACGGGTACGAGGACTCCTGCTCGGCGCAGACCACCAGCTCGCGTACCGCGCAGCCCGGCGGCTGGGCGAGGGCGAACAGCACCGCCGCCGCGGTGTCGGCCGGGTCGTTGAGGTTCGCGTCGGGGCCGGGCCGGTACTTCTCGTCCCGGTCGTCGAAGAACGCCGTCCGCATGCCACCGGGGATCAGCAGCGTCACGCCGACCGTCCCGGCCAGCTCGGCGGCGAGCGCCCGGGTGAAGCCGACCACCCCGAACTTCGCCGCGCAGTACGCGGTGGCGTCGCTGACCGCCTTGACGCCCAGCGTGGACGCCACGGTGACCACCGTGCCGTGCCCGCGTTCCAGGTACGGCACGGCCGCCCGGACCACCGCGGCGGTGCCGAGCAGGTTGATCGTCACGATCCGGTCCCAGGTGTCGCCCGGCACGTCGGCCAGCCGCCCCGGCACGTCCACGCCGGCGGCGGTCACCACACCGTCGAGCCCGCCGGCCTGCTCGGCGAGCTGGCGGGCGGCCGCCTCCGCGGCGCGGGTATCGGCGAGGTCGCAGTCGACCCAGGGCACCCCGTCGGCCGGCGCCTGCCGGTCCAGCACGTACGGCCGTCCGCCGGCCTTGGCGACCGCGGTCACCACCGCCGCGCCCAGGCCGCTCGACCCGCCGGTCACGAGAATCGCCTTTCCATCCAGGTCCCTGGTCATGCCAGCACTCCGCTTCGCTCCGTGCCGCCATGAGGCACCACTGCCCTGCGTTGATGATTCGCTCGTTGACGCTCGCTCATACGGCTCCCTTGACGAGGTGGAGGCCGCGCTGGCACGCGGCGGAGATGGTGCCGGTGGTGGACCGGCCGGCCAGGTAGGGGACGGTGACGACCCGGCCGCCCCAGCGGTGGACCAGATCCGCCTCGGGCAGCTCCGGCCCGCCGTCCCCGGCGTAGTCGCCGCCCTTTACCCACACGTCGGGCCGCAGCCGGGCCAGCACCCGGTGCGGGGTGGGCTCGTCGAACACCAGCACGCCGTCGACACAGTCCAGGGCGGCCAGCAGCCGGACCCGATCCGCCTCCGGGTTGACCGGGCGCTCCGGCCCCTTCAGCCCGCGTACGCTGCGGTCGGAGTTCAGGCAGACCACCAGGCAGTCGCCGAGACGGCGGGCCGCCTGGAGGGTGGCGACGTGCCCGGCGTGCAGGATGTCGAAGCAGCCGCCGGTGGCGACGACGGTGCCGCCGTCGGCGCGTACCGCAGCCACCAGCTCCTCGGCGGTGCGGGCGGCGGCGGGTGTCGGGGGCTGCGCCGGCTCGCGGTGCAGGCCGGCCGCCCCGCCCGCCGCCACGTACGCCGACGCGGCGGCCACCGCCGCGCCGACCGCCTCGGAGACCAGCGCCCCGTCGCCGAGCGCCAGGGCGGCGGTGGCGGCGAACCGGTCGCCTGCGCCGCAGGTGTCCTCGATCCGGTCCGGAATGGACGGTGGCGGCACGACTAGCGGGGTGCTGCCGGCGTGGCAGAGCGCCGCGCCGTCCGGACCCATGGTCACCGCGACCGCGCCGACCCGCCAGCGGCGCCGCAGCTCGTGCCCGGCCCGGGTCGCGGTGGACAGCGCCGAGCCGGCCCCCGCGTCGCCGGTGAGCTGCCGCAGCTCGGCGAGGTTCGGCGTGGTCAGCCGGGCCCCGGCCACGGCGGCCGGGCCGCGCGGGTGCGGGTCCCACACCACCGGGGCGGACGCCTCGGCGAGCGCGGCGCGCAGCGCCGGCTGCCGGACCAGGCCGCGACCGTAGTCGCTGACCAGGATGGCCCGGGCCTGGGACAGCACCTCCAGCACCGCCTCCGGCGGCTCGCCGGGGGGCTGCGGGCCGCCGCCCCGGTCCAGCCGGAGCAGCGTCTGTCCGCCCGCCCGCAGCCGGATCTTCTCGGCGGTCGCGCCGGGCAGGTGCATCGGATAGACCGCCACCCCTGCTTCGGCCAACAACTCGGCCAGGCGGGCCCCACCGGCGTCGTCGGCGAGCGCGGTCACCAGCGCGACCTCGGTGTCCTGGGCGGCGGCGAGCAGCGCGGCCAGGCCGGCCCCGCCGGGCCGGTCCACGGCGGTGCGCTCGTCCAGCACCGGTACGGGGGCGTCCGGGCAGACCCGGTTCACCGTGCCCGTCACGTCCCGGTCCAGCAGGGCGTCGCCGACCACGACGAGCGGCCCGCTCACCGCTCCACCCAGCCGGTGCCGGTGGACCCGTTGCGGTGGTGCCCGTTCCGCCCGTGGCCGTCGACGCTGTGGCCCGTGCCGCGGTGTCCGTTGGCGGTGTGCCTGTTCGCGCGTTGCCCGTTGGCGGTGTGTCCGTTCGCGGTGTGCCCGTCGCGGAGGACCGGGACGAGCGGTGGTGCCCACCCATCGGCGCTGGTGCCCCGGGACGCGGTCACGGTCGTCGTGGGCAGCTGCCGGATCAAGGGGAGGGCCTGGTCGACGTACTCGCAGAGCAGGTGGGTGGCGACCAGGTGCAGCTCCTGCACCACCTGGCTGTCCGATGACGGGACGGCGAGGGTTTCGTGGCAGGTGTCGGCGAGTGGGTTGGGTGTCGGGCCGGTGAAGGCCCAGCAGCGCAGTCCGGTCTCGTGTGCGGCGTGGGCGGCGGTGAGCAGGTTGGTGCTGGTGCCGCTGGTGGTCAGGAGCAGGAGGATGTCGTCGGGTCGGCCGTGGGCGCGGACCTGGCGGGCGAAGACCTCGTTGTAGCCGTAGTCGTTGCCGATGGCGGTGAGGGCGGAGGTTTCGGCGTGCAGGGCGATGGCGGACAGGGGTTCCCGGTCGTCGCGGAGTTTGCCGACGAGTTCGGCGGTGAGGTGCTGGGCCTCCGCGGCGCTGCCCCCGTTGCCCGCGACGAGGATCCGTCCGCCCCGGGCGAGCGTCCAGGCCAGCTCCGTGCCCCAGTCGGCGAGCCGCTCGGCCTCCCGCCGGAACGGCAGCAGCGCCGCCGCCAGCCCGGACAGGTGCGCGTCGATCATGTCGCCCCGGGTCATCAGGCCACCGCCCGGGCGGGACGGGCGACCGTGGTCACCGTGGCGTAGACCGCGCTGAGTTGTTCGGCGCAGCGCTTCCACGAGTACCGGCTCCGGATCCGATCCAGCGCCGCCGTGGCGTACGCGAAGCGGCGTACCTTGTCGGTGAGCAGCCGGCGGATCGCGGTGGCCAGCGCGCGGGGGTCGCGCGGCGGCACCAGGTCGCCGGTGAGCCCGTCGACGACGGTGTCGGCGATGCCGCCGACGTTGCTGCCGATCACCGGTACGCCGCAGGCCATCCCCTCCAACGGGGTGAGCCCGAACGGCTCGTACCAGGGCGTGGCCACCAGCACGTCGGCCGAGCGGTACCAGCCGGCCATCTCCTCCCGGGGCACCCCGCCGACCAGCCGGACCCGGTCGGCGACCCCGCAGGACTCGGCGAGCGCCCGCAGCCGCCGCGCGAAGGCGTCGGCGGGCAGCAGCTCGGCCGGCGGGCCGCCGACCACCACGCACTCGGCATCCGGCACCGCGGGCAGCGCCCGGACCACGTCCAGGAAGCCCTTGCGCTCCACCAGCCGACCGGCCGTGAGGATGCGCGGCCTGGCCGGGTCGCGCGGCGCGGCCGGGCCGTCAGGGTGGAACACGCGCTGGTTGACGCCGGAGGGGACCAGCGCCATCCGGGACCGGGGTACGCCCATCCGGACCAGCTCGGCCACCTCGTCGCTGCACTGCACGACGACCCGGTCGACGGCCCGCCCGAGCGCCCGTTCGTAGCCGATCCGTCCTGGTGGGCTGGTGTCCCGGGCGCCCTGGTAGCGGCGCTTCACCGTGCCGAGCGCGTGGTACGTGAGCACGGTCGGCACCCCGGTCCGCCGGCCCGCGTGCACGGTGGCCAGTCCGCTCATCCAGAAGTGTGCGTGGGCCACCTCCGGGGTCCAGCCGTCGCGCCGCCAGGTGTCGGCCAGCCAGCTGCCGAACTCACCCATGTACGGCAGCAGTTCGTCCTTCGGGACCCGCCGTGGCGGCCCGGCCGGCACGTGGCAGACGTAGTAGCCGTCCGGGGTGGACACGGCGTCGGGCAGGGTGGGGGAGTCGCGGCGGGTGTAGACGCGGACGTCGTGTCCCTCGCTGGCCAGCGCGGCCGCGAGTTCCGCCACGTGGGTGTTCTGGCCGCCGGCGTCTTCCTCTCCGAGGACGGCGAGCGGGCTGGCGTGCTCCGAGATCATCGCGATGCGCATGTTTCCTCCTCCATCAGCCGGTCCCAGTCGGCGAGGAACCGGTAGAGCCCGAAGCGTTCCTTCGTCACCTCGCGCGCCCGCGCCCCGAGCCGGTACGCCGCATCGCGGTCCTCGGCGAGCCAGCGGGCCGCCTCGACCAGCGCGTCCACCCGGGTGGAGAGCACCCCCGCGTCGGGCGGCACGGCGTCCACCGCCTCGGTGGTGGCGAGTGCCACCACGGGCATGCCCATGGTCATTGCCTCGATCAGGCTCAGTCCGAGGGATGTCCAGCGGCACAGGTGCAGGTATGC
>NZ_JBEYSO010000049.1:0-35548 GCF_040642675.1 Micromonospora sp. NPDC047738 | reverse complement strand
TCGTCCACCCCTGATCGGAGTACGGCGCGGGCGCAAGCGGTACGGGAAGTCTCGCCCTCAGCCAGCGGCAGCTTCCCGGTCACCGGCTCATCGCCTCGACATCGATCCAGGAGAACCCGCGATCACGACCGGCCCACGTCACCGGAATCCCCCCCGAACCAGCCCAAAGACGAAGCGCCATGATCCACACGGCCAATTTAGGATCACCGCGATTCCTAATCAAGTTGGTCAGCCTGAGGCCGTCCGCAAGGTCGTGACCCAAGGAGTAAGCGACTCATCGGCGATCGCCATCGGGTACTGGTCCCGGTTCCACCGGCGGATCGATGGTGTTCGTGGAACGATGGAAGACGTGGGAACTGCCAAAACAACTATGCCTGCTATCTCGCCGCTGGCTGGCGAGCCGATCAAGCGTGCCGATGCCGAGCGGCTCGCGGGAGTGCTGAAGGCATTCGCCGACCCGGCCCGACTGCGGCTGCTCAGCCTGATCCAGTCCGCCCCGGAGGGCGAGGCGTCCGTAAGTGACCTCACCGCCCCGCTCGGTCTCTCCCAGCCGACCGTGAGTCATCACCTTCGGATCCTCACCGAGGCCGGCCTGCTCGAACGCGAGAAACGCGGCGTCTGGGCGTACTACCGGGTGGTACCGTCCGCGATCGCGGCGATAGCCGACCTGTTGACCCCACCCCGCAAGCGGCCGACGAAGAGGACTCGCTGAGGGCCGCTGCCGAGCACCACGCGCCTCGTAGCGGACGGGCAGGATGATCCGGCCGCTCGCCTCGTGGCGTCCTTTCGCGTGCGCCACCGGTGGTGCCCGCCGACGGTGGGGTCGGCGGGCGTCATCGTGGAGGTGGTCATTAGCTGGCGCAGCAGCCGCTGGTCGGGGTGTCGAGGCTGATCAGGTTCAGCGGTGCGGACAGCAGGCCGCCGGAGCTTCCGGTGGCGAGGCCCTTGCCGACCGGCTCGGGGCTGGTGCCGCAGCAGCTGTCGGTGCCGGAGGAGTCGGCGGCGTTGCTGCTGCGGACACCGGTCTCGGGCAAATCGAGCTGGACGTCGCGGGCGGCGGTCCAGTCGCCCGCGAGGGCGGCGACGACGGAGCGGACCTGCTCGTAGCCGGTGGCCATGAGAAAGGTGGGCACCCGGCCGTAGCTCTTCGACTCCACGGTGCCGTCGGCGTGGCGGACGACGACCGCGACGCGCCCGCCGGCCGGGGTGATCGCGTGGACGGAGGAGCCGGTGAGCAGGCGGATGCGGCCGGCGTCGACGTGGTCGCGCAGGCGCGAGCCGGGCACCCCCGCCGGGAGGCGGCTGATCGCGTCCATGCGGACGCCGTAGCGCAGGTGGGGCTTGAGCTGCGGCAGCTCGGCGAGCGGCGGCAGGTAGTCGGCGCCGAGGTCGGCGCCGGTGGGCAGCGCCTCGAGGTCGGAGGCGACCCAGCCCGCGTCGTCGAGCAGGTAGGCCGCCGGTCCACGGCGGCGGTCGAGTGTCAGGTGATGGTGGGGCTGCGGCGTTCGAGGAGGATGACGTCGCGCCAGTGGCCGTGGTGGCGTCCGACGCGTTCGCGGGTGCCGATGACCCGGAACCCGGCGCGCTGGTGCAGGGCGAGGCTGGCGGCGTTCTCGGGGAAGACGCCGGACTGGATGGTCCAGATGCCGGCGGCCTCGGTCGACGTGATCAGGGTGCCCAGGAGCAGTCGGCCGGCGCCGCGCCCCTGGGCGGCGGGGTCGATGTAGACGGAATGCTCGACCACGCCCGCGTAGACGGCGCGGGTCGAGGTGGGTGAGACGGCGACCCAGCCGACGACGGCGTCGTCTGCGTCGATGGCTACGAACCGGTGTTCGGCCAACCTGCCGGCGTCGAACGCCGCCCAGGTCGGCGCGGTGGTCTCGAAGCTGGCGTTGCCGCTGTCGAGGCCGGCCTGGTAGATGGCGAGGACCCGGTCGGCGTCGTCCGCCGTCATGGGGCGGACGGTGACGTCGGCCATCAGCAGCCTCCCTTCGGCTGCGTAGCCGGGCGACCCATCACCACGTCGGCGGCCGACGGGAAGCAGCCAGTGGACCGGGTCAGCCCGACTGCGGTGACGATCTCGCCGACGCTCATCGGCCGGGCGTGCCGGGCGAGGTACTCGACGATCTGCACCCGGGTCGGGTCCGCGAGGGCCCGAGCACTCCTTCTTCGCCGATTGGGATGAAAGTCTAGCGGGTCTGGTCGCGCATACGTCGACCGGGCGTCGGCGCGGGTGGACAGTACGACACGAAAGCGGGCGGGCACCGTTCGCGCCCGCCCGCTTCTTCGCAGGTGTGTCAGTTGAGCAGGAACGTCTGGGTCTGCGGGTTGAGCATCGGCAACTTCCTGGCGCCGGCGGTCTCGCGGCCGCTGTACCGGATCACGTCCACACCTCGGGAGATGTCGTTGGCGACGATCAGGCCGTTGTACCAGTAGGTCGACCACTGGTTGGACTGCATGTCGTAGTAGCCGATCTCCTTCGGGTTGCGCGGGTCGGTCAGGTCAACCACCGAGGTTCCCGAGCCGTACGCGGAGGAGACCAGGATGTTGCGGCCGGCGACCGGCACGTAGTTGAAGTTGTGGTAGGTGTTCGGCTCGGCACGCGGGATGCGCAGGTGGCTCAACGGCGTGCTCGGGTTGTCGACCGCGTAGGTCCAGAGCGCCCCGTACGGCTCCTGCGCGGGCCCGAAGTACTCGTCGCCGAAGGTGACGTACTTCCCGTCGTGGGTGAACGCCGCGCTGTGCCAGATGTCCACGTCGGGAGTGTCGACGTTGGCGATCACGCGCGGGGCCAGGGGGTTGCTGATGTCCCACAGCTGGCCCTGGGACAGGCATGCCGCGGCGGCGAGCTTGCGCGGGGTCAGGACCTGGATGTCGTGGCAGGCGAAGAAGTCGCCGGACGCGCCGGAGAAGGGGTCGATCCCCTTGACGGTGGGCTCGGCGACGACCTTCGCGGCAAGGCCGGCGGCGGCGTCGCCGCCCGGTACGTCGATCACGGAGATCCGCTCGAACGGGGCCTGGCAGTCCGGGCCGATGTTGCTGGCGCTCAGCGGATACGACGCGACGTAGATGTAGGTGCCGCCGTCCTCGCGAGGCACGAGGGTGTGGGTGTGCGAGCCGCAGTCGGTACGGATCGCCTGCAGGAACCGCGGCGCGCTCGGGTCGCTGACGTCGAAGACGCGGATCCCTTCCCATGCGCCGGGGGTGGAGGCGGTGACGTTACGGGATCCCTCGCAGCCTGGCGTGCTCTGCGGCGTGTCCACGGACAGGAACAGCAGGTCACCCCAGACGGAAACGTCGCCCTGGGGGCCGTTGCAATGCACATCGGCGAGTTCGGCCGGTGCGCCCGGCTCGGAGATGTCGATGATCCGGAAGCCGCCGTAGTGGCCGGCGAAGACGAGGCTGCCGGAGAAGGCGAGGTCGGAGTTGGTGCCGCCGGTGTGCGCGGCGGTCGAGAGCAGGTGCATGTTCTTGCTGTAGCCGTCGGCCGGGCTGCTCGGCGGGGGCGGCGGAACGGACCCCTCTTCCCACGGCTCGTGTGCCTCGGCAGGAGAAGCCATCAGGGCAAGCAGAACCGCCGCACCGGCGACGGCGAGTGATCGGATTCGGGAAGGTATACGCACGGCGCTCCCTCACGTCGGACGTGTCGCCACATGACGCGATCACGCAGATGAAGATCAGCCTGCCAAATATTTCCGTCTCTCGCTATCCCTGGCATCGGCACGAGGCGGGCTGGCCGCGGGCCGTCAGGTCCGTACGAAGTCCTCGCCGAGCAGTGCCCGCAGTCTGTTCAGTGCACGGGCGTTCTGAGTCTTCACCACTGACACCGATACGTTGAGGATGCCGGCCACTGTTTCGACGCTCTGATCCTCCCAATGGCGGAGCACCAGGATGGCCTGGTCGCGGATGGGCAGGGCGGCCAGGGCCTGCAGCAGGGCGACGTGCAGTTCCACGGTGTCGTCGGGCCGTCGGTGCGCCGCCTCGGGCAGTTCGGCGAGCACGAGTTCGGCGTGGCTGCGCCGCTTCTTCTGGTCGAAGACGGCGTTCATCAGGACGCGGCGGCTGTACGCCTCGAGATTTGTGGCGTGTCGGATTCTGCCCCACGCCGCGTACATCTTCGCGAAGGTGATCTGGGTCAGGTCCTGTGCGAGATGCCAGTCCCGGCACATCAAGTAGGCGGTACGCCGCAGCCTCGGCGCGGTGGCCTCCACGAACGCGGTGAACTCCGCCTGCCGAGCGGTTTGCTCACGCCGTCGGGCCACGCCCCACCGGGCCACGAGACCGTGCCTGGCGTCAGGGAGTGATCCCGCGGGGTCGGTCCGGGCATCCGCCATCACCTGGCCGCCCAGGCGTTCGTGCCGGGCGGGCATTCGCTGCCGACGACTTCGTCGACCCCGGGCATACGCTCGACGCGAGCCGCCAGGTTGACGTACTGCGACCGCCCGGCCAGCTTGATCCGGAACGACTCCGGCAGCTGGCTGGCTTTGACGGCGCCGACGAGTTGCGGCGCGTCCTCGAATATCTTTCGATACCTGATCAGGGCCTGTTCGCGGCTTTCGTACATCATGGTGCGGACCGCCGGATCGACGTGCAGCATGCTTGCCACCGCGCTGCGCTGTTGATCGGTGATGTCTGCGGTGAGGAAGAGCGAAACATCCGTTGAAGTGTCCTGGACCGGAGACTCGCACGCCGGGTTCACCAGCATCGCAAACCCTGCTGGCACCGTCGCCGGTGGCGCCGAACGCTCCGCCGGTGTCGCCACGTTCACCGCCCCCAACGCCGCGACGGTGGCCACGCCCGCCGCCACCAACCGGTGTCGGCGGCGGCGAAGGTTGGTACCGGTGGCCATGGCCTGGCCGGCCAGGTCACCCGGCGGCGGCTCGGGCTCGTCAGCCAGGGCGCGGGCGAAGAGTAGCCGCAGGTTCTGATCCAAGGTTCACTCCCGTGCTGTGGCGGACTCCACTCTGATGACTGGTTGGGACACCGGATCGGTCACATCGACAGAGCGGACGCTGCCGTTGCTGCCTGCCGCCGGCCGGTCGAGACGCTCTCATCGGCTTCTTCCTGCTGTTGTAGGGAAAGCCCGCACCGAAGACCATCAGCCGCCTGCACACCCGGCCGTCGGAGTTCGTATCGGCCGGGGCCAAGAAAGTACCTGTCCGCCCCGCAGGTCCGCGCCCTACGGAACACGGCCCGCCCGCGCGACATCGTCGGCCGTCCCAACGGGCAACTGGCGCGAGCCTCGGGATCGCCGGTGACAGGCGAGAGCAGCGACGTCTCACACCACTCCCCGCCATCCGTCGACCTCGTGCGGATCAGCTGCGGACCGCTCACCGTCAGGAGACGGGCAGACGTGACCGCAGCGTCCGCCTCACCCCCGACGGCTTGGCAGACTGACCGCGTGACAGACGAGCCCGGCCGTGACGGTCAACTGCCCCGGACACCAACTCTGAAAATCGCGAGGCAGTTGGCGCAGGAGTTGGCAGGGGTGGCGACTGTGGAGGTCGACACCATCGAGGGCGGGATAACGGTGGACGTCACACCAGAAAACCCCGATGCTCGTGCCTTCGGATGGACGGACTTCTCCGATGAACTCATCCTCGGGGTCGGTGACTACGGCGGCCGATGGGAACTGGAAGCCGGCCCTGAAGACGTCGCCCTGCTCGAGGACATCGCCCGCTCAGTGATCGCCGGCAGGGTCCGGGAGGTGCTCGCTCCGGGCCGCTCGGCCGTCTCGGTCACACTCGCCGATGGATCAGTGGAGACCGAGATCGGAGGCGAAGCGCCTGCCGGCTGCCTACCGCTACCCTTCTGGCGGCGTTGGTCCCGCAGCGTCCAGTACGCGCCGTACAGGTAACCCGGCGTGAGCGGTCTTCGCCAACCTGTGTGATCATCGGTCGAGATCTGGCAGTGCCAGGCAGTTCCAATTGGGCCCTTCGGCAAAGGCGGCGGCGCGCTCCGCTACGCGGGGCGGTCCTGCCGGGGTTGGCCGGACCGGTAGGTCTCGCAGGCCAGGTTGACGAGTTCGGTGAGCTGGGCGGGTGGGTCGTCCTTCCACCACGCCAGCCAGACCGGTATCGGCTGGGCGTCGCGGACGGCGCGGTACGCCACCCCGGGTCTGGGATTCTGGTTGGCGGTGGCCTCGGAGGTGATGCCGACCGCCTGGCCGGCGGCGATGAGGGTGAGCCACTCGTCGACGCCGTGGGTGGTGCGGATGGTCGTGGGTTCGGCACCAGGCGGGAACAGGGCGGTTGTGGTGGTGCCGGTCCGGCTGTCGATGGCGACGGGGTACCTGGCCAGGTCGGCGGTGCGTACCGATCGTCGCCGGGCCAGCGGGTTGTCGGTGGCCACGGCGGCGTAGCGGGCCTCCACGCCGAGTAGCGCCGTGTCGAAACGGGGATCGGCCAGGTGCCGGCGGATCACGGCGACGTCGGCGGTGCCTTCGCTGAGCCCGGCGGTCGGGGTGTTGGACTGGACGAACACCAGCGGCACCTGGGGGTGGGCGGCGGCCCACGTCTTCTGCAGCCGTCTGGTGTGTTTGCCCAGCGCCGCCCAGGCATAGCCGACGCGCAGCTCGGTGCGGGACTCCTCGACGATCCGTTGCAGGTGGGCGACCTCGTCGAGTACCCGGCGGGCGGCGGCGACGACGCGGGTGCCGGTGGGGGTGAGCGAGACGTGCCGGGTCGTTCGCTGGAGCAGGCGAGCGCCGAGCGCCGCCTCCAAGGCGCTGACGGAACGTGAGACCGCCGCCTGGGAGACGCCCAGGACAGCCGCCGCGTCGGTGAAGGTGCCGACGTCGACCACCGCGACGAGGGTACGGAGCTGACGCAGCTGCACATCCATACGCCAAGCGTATAACTCTGGCGGCTAGTGCATTTCTCGTATCAGTCGGTGCGGGTCGACACTGCCTTCATGACCGTGAAGACGGCAGGTGAAGTTGCTGCTCAGGGCCTCTGTCAACCGGCTGGAGCCGACCGTGGGCCGCTGCTGCGCGGGATCGTCACAATGACCGGAAGTGCGGCGAGCAGCCAGGTCGGGGCGGCCCTGGGTGCGCACGCGTTCGCCGCCCTCGGGCCCGCCGGGGTCGTCGCCGTGCGGCAGTTCGTCGCGGCGGCAGTGCTCCTGCCGGCCGTACGCCCGAACCTGCGCCGCTTCACCTGGGCGCAATGGTGGCCGACCCTGCTGCTCGGGCTGGTCTTCGCCACGATGAACCTCAGTCTCTACACCGCGATCGACCGGGTCGGGCTCGGTCTGGCCGTCACCCTGGAGTTCCTCGGCCCGCTCGCCGTCGCCCTGGCCGGTTCCCGAACCCGGCTCGACCTGCTCTGCGCGGCGGGCGCCTGCGTCGGCGTGTACGTTCTGGTCCTACCGGGTCCGGCCAGCAACTACCTCGGAGTGGGGCTCGGCCTGCTCGCGGCGGCGTGTTGGGCGGCGTACATCCTGCTCAACCGGCTCGTCGGGGCCCGCCTGCCGGGGTTGCAGGCACCGGCGGCGGCAACCCTGGTGTCTGCGCTGCTCTACCTGCCGGTCGCGGCGATCCTGCTCGCGCAGGGACGACTGGCCGGTACCGCGATCCTCTACGCCGTCGGTGCGGGCGTCCTCAGCTCGGTGGTGCCCTACGCCGCCGACCTGGTCGCGCTGCGTACCGTGCCGGCCCGCTTCTTCGGCGTGTTCATGAGCATCCACCCGGTGCTGGCCGCGCTGGCCGGCCTCGCCCTCCTCGGCCAGGTCCTGGAACCGCACGAGTGGCTCGGCATAGCCATCGTCGTGTCGGCCAACGCCCTGGCCGTCCAGACCGCCTCGATCGCCAAGCCGCGCCACGGCGCGACGCCCCGTGCCCGGGCCGCTCTGGATCGAGTTACGGCGGGAGGGATCATCCGAAGGCCGGCTCAGCCGAGGATGAACGGGAGCTTCGCGACCAGCTCGCCCAGTTCGACCTTTTCCGCGTCGGTCGGCGCGCGGCGTCCGGTGCCGACGAGCAGCGCATCCCGGTCGGAGAAGGACGCGGGGAACGAGGCCCCGGCGATCTTTTCCAGCAGCTCGCGTGACCAGGCGAGCCCCTCGGCGGGCGGGTCCGCCGCGCCCGGGAGATGCGCGGTCAGGTCGAGGTGGTGCAGCGTCCACTCCAGGACGTAAGCGGACAGGTAGTCCTCCACGGTGAGGACCTCGCCACGCGTGCCGACCCGGACCGCCGGGTCGGCGAGTTCGGCGGCGCATCCGGCGGCGGAGCCGACGTCGTCGAGGTGGAACTTCAGCAGCCCCGGATCCTCGTAGGCGGCGGCCAGGCGGACGATCAGCGCGTCGAGCGGGTCGTCGCCGGTCGGCGGCGTTTCGGCGACGTCCCAGTAGGACGCCGCGTTCCGGGTCGGTTCCGTTTCGGCGGGGGTCACGAGGGTGATCAGGACGTCCTGAGCGTCGATGATCAGGTGGCAGACCAGGTCCCGCACGAGCCAGCCGGTACAGCCGGACGGCTGTGCGAAGTCCTCGTCCGGGAGTTCGGCGACCGCCGTGCGCAACGCTGCCCAAGAGCGTGAGAAGAGATCCACTGCGGCACGGTATTGCCGGACCGGGGCGATGTCGAGGGCGACACCGTCGGGCGAGCAGGTGCCGCCGGCGCTCAGGCCAGGAGGCGGGCCCGCCGTACCGGCCGGCCCGCCTCCTGGCCGGCACCGCGGCTCCGCGCGGGGACGATCATGCGTCCCCGCGCGGGGGCGGTCAGGCCGCCGGCCGGTCAGGCGTCCGCGATCGGGCTGGTGCCCAGGCGGACGTTGTCGATCGCCCAGTACCAGTTGTTGCCCGCATTGAAGATCCGAAAGTTGACCTTCGCCGACGTGGCCCCGGCCGGGACGGGGCAGGAGAGCCGGACGAGCCGGTTCTCCTGGTCCTGGCCCTGGTTGGTGTTCCCGGAGGTGGCGCTGCTGTAGCGCAGCAGCTGGACCTTGTCGCCGGTGTCGAACTGGACGGTGACCTCGGCCTCCTGCGGGCTCTCCTGCCGGTAGTGGGAGTCGAAGCCCAGGTGGAGGGTGGAGGTACCCGATGGGATGGCCGCCGCCGGGGTGGTCAGGGTCGAGTCGAACCGACCCCGGCCGGACGGGCTGCCGGTGTCGTCCCAGTCGTCGGGGTCGGCGACCGCGACGACGCCGAGAGAGCGGCTGAAGTTGGGGCGGTTCTGCCCGCCGGGGAACCAGAACTGCTTGGACAGGAAGGTCCAGCCCTGCAGTTCCCGGGTGCCCTGCGGCATGGCCGGCGCGTTGGTGACCGTCCAGCCCTCGGGGGTGGTCCGGGTCCAGCCGAGCAGGCCGGGCCGGCTGAGGTCGGCCGCCGGGGCGAGCGCGGGGACGACGGACTCGAAGTCCTCCGCGAGCAGGTAGCCGGTCATGACCGGCCCGGTCCTGGCGGCCAGGGACGCCGTCGCCTGCTGGACGCTGCCGCTCAGGTTCGCCATGACGGTCGCCTTGAGGCTGCCGGAGACGCGCGCCGCCGAGGCGGGCGCGACGACGTCCCACTCCAGCCGGGCGGAGGAGCGGGCCGGAACGGCCGTCGGCGCGTCGCCCCTGGGGGTGGCGGTCCAGCCCGTCGGGAGGGCCAGCGTGGCGGCCAGGTTGGTAAGCAGGGTGGCGCCGGCATTGGTGACGGTGGCGGTCAGGGTGACCGGCCTGCCCGGCGAGATCACTGTGCCGTCGGTGCCGGGCGAACTCGCCGGACCGGTCAGCGAGACGCTCATCGCCGGGGCGACCCGGGTGCGGACCCGTGTGTCGGCGAGCCTCAGCAGGCCGTTGCCGTCGCCGTGGGCGGCGACCACCAGGCTGCCTGCGGTGGCGTTCGGGGCGGGCGTGACGGTGAAGCGCACCTCGGCCGTGTCGCCGGCGGCAACCACCGTCGGCGCCGCGGCGGTCCGTTCGACCGTCCAGCCGGAGGGGGCGAGCAGGGCGACCGAGAGCCGGTCGAGCTTGGCGTCGGCCTGGTTCCGCACGGTGACGACGACATCGGCCGGGCTGCCCTGCGCGAACGGCGTGTCCAGGGAGGGCAGCGGCTCCGGCAGGGTGATCGTCGCGGCCAGCGCCGGGGCGACACCGGTCGCCGGGTCGGTGACGCCGGGCCTGCCGTCGGCCAGGCGGCCGGTCATCCGGCGCAGGAACGCCGGGTCCTCCTGGTCGACGACCACGACGTCGTACCAGCCGTGGTCGGGGAGGTGGATCGGCACGGTCTGGGTCTCGCCGGGCGCGAGGGTGACGGTCTGGACATGGTCGCCGGGGTTGCGCGGGTAGACCGACTCGCCGACGAGGAGTGTGCGGGTGGCGGTGGAGGGGTTGGCGCACCGGACCTTCACCTGGCCGGGGACGGCCTGCTCGACCAGGTACGCCTCGGCGCCCACACCGGTGCCGCGCAGCTCCCAGACGGACCAGCCGGGGCCAGTGACCTGCAGGTCGTAGCCGTCGGCGTCGTACCCGACGGTGTTGTCGGCGGTCCCGCCTGCGGCGACGGTCCACGCGCGCGGCGCGGTGCCGTCACCCGGGTAGGCGGTGAACGTCGCGGCGGTGGTGCCCGCGTTGCCGAGCCGGAGGCGGACGCCGGAGCCCGTGACGTCGGCCCGCAGGGACAGCCGGTACGGCGAGGGTCGCGTCGGGCGGGTGCCGGCCTCCTGCGCCGGGAGCGACTGCTTCTTCGGCGGTACGGGGTTCCAGCGGCCGACCGCCGACGGCACCGGGCCGGGCTGCTCCAACTTGGGCTGCGCGTATCCGCGGTTGAAGTCGAAGGCGGAGGTCAGGTCGCCGAACACGCTGCGGCGCCAGGCGCTGATGTTGGGCTCCTGGACACCGGTCCACTTCTCCAGGAACCGGATGACCGAGGTGTGGTCGAACGCTTCCGAGCAGACGAAACCGCCCACCGTCCACGGTGAGATGACAGTCATCGGCACCCGCGGGCCGGGGCCGATGGGGAGGCCGTTGAACCAGTCGTCGCTGTTGCCGGAGTCCGGCCGGGGCTCGACCGGGGCCGGCACGTGGTCGAAGTAGCCGTCGTTCTCGTCGAAGTTGATGAACAGGGCCGTCTTCGACCAGGTCTTCGGGTCGCTCGCGATGGCGTCGAGAACGTCGTAGATGAGGTTGGCGCTGCCGACCGGGGTGGAGGAGCTGGGGTGCTCGGAGAGCGCCGCCGTCGGAACCAGCCAACTCACCTTCGGCAGCGTGCCGTTCTTGATGTCGGTTCGGATGCGCTGGACGAGGGTGTTCGGCTCGGAGCGGTAGGCGCCCCGCATGAACAGCCGACGTTCCGCTTCGGTCAGCGCGTCGACACCCTGCTGGAACTGGGCCAGTGCGGCCTTCCGCTGGTCCGCGGTCTTGCCCCACAGGCTGTCGTAGAACTGCTCGGTGGTCGAGTACTGGCCGCTGACCTTGGCGAGGATCTTCCGGCCGATCTCCTTCCAGGGCCGGAAGTACTCCACCGCGTTGTCGGTGAAGTTGTCCCACTCCTGGTAGATCTGCCAGGAGACGCCAGCGGCCTCCAACCGCTCGGGGTACGTCGTCCAGTCGTAGCCCGCGTGGGTGTAGGAGTAGGCGGCGTTGGTGACCGCCCGGTTGACGCCGTCCGGCTCGTAGCCGGTCGTGCCGGTCCACAGGTAGTTGCGGTTGGGGTTGGTCGAGCCGTAGACCGAGCAGAAGTAGGCGTCGCAGATGGTGAAACGGTCGGCCAGTTCGTATTGGAGAGGGATGTCGCGCCGGTCGTAGAAGGCCATGGTGCTCTGGCCCTTGGCCGCGATCCAGTCGTTCCACCAGCCGTTCGCCCGGGCCTGGTTGGCGTCGGAGAAGCCGTGCGGGAGCGCACCGAGGTACTGGATGTCGCTCTCGCGGCGGCCGGCGTCGACCGCCGCCTGCCGGGCCGAGAACGGCAGGACCTTGCCACCACCGGACCGCGGCTGCTCGAAGGCGGTGGCCCCGGTGGGCAGACGCAGCGGCGTACGGTCGCCGAAGCCGCGCACGCCCTTGAGGGTGCCGTAGTAGTTGTCGAAGGAACGGTTCTCCTGCATCAGGATGATGACGTGTTCAATCGCATCCATACCGCCGGGAGGCAGCGGCGCGGCCATCGCCTTGAGCAGTGACGGGGGCAGAAAGGAAAGGGCGGCGCCACCGGCGACGGCGCCGAGAAGCCTGCGGCGGGAGATGTCAGACATGGTGCGGAGAGTAGGTCGCTCCGGTAGCACGAGGTAACCCTTGAGTGACGAGTCTTCGTTGACTGTTCAAGCATCAACGTGGAATGTTCCATCGGCTGTATCGCCACGTTCTCCGTCGCACCCGTTCTTCGTCGCCCATGCCGCAGCGGCACGGCCGAGAACGGAACCGGCCGCCGGACGCGAGGTCCGACGGCCGGTTCCCGAGTGGCGCGGAGGTCAGCTGGTGAAGCGGATCTTGTCCCGGCGACGGCGCAGCGCCATCAGCAGGACACCGCCGCCGATCAGCGCGAGGCCGGTGAGCGAGATGCTCGTGGCAGCCACACCGGTGATCGGCAGGCCGCCCTCGGTACCGCCGCCACCGGTGCCGCCACCCACGGATGAACCCGGGGCACCCGGGGTGCCGGAAGGAATCTCGGAGGGGTTCTCCGAACCGCCCGGGGTCGACGGGTTCGGCGATGGCGACTCCGAGGAGGCGCACGGCTTCAGCCAGAACACCTTGTGCTTGCCGTCGGCCGACTTGCCGCCGATCAGCTCCACGTCGAGCTTGATGTGGTAGCCCTGCTGCTTCTGCGTGAGGCCGGACAGGTCGAGGTCGTTGGCGGAGAGCCGGATGACCTCGTCGTGGTCGTTCTCCGCGCCAGAGGCCGGATCGTTGCTGATCAGCACGTTCTGCCGAGACCAGACGATCTTGTCCTTCGGCGTGCTCGACGGCGGCTGCGCCCAGAGGGTGAGGTTCGCCTTCTGGTTCTCGTCGAAGTTGAAGAACTCGAGCTCGAACTCGCAGGTGACGTGCGGCTCGTTGTCGACCTTGTCTGAGAAGGGCATCCCGTCGATCTTCACGGTGCCGTTGTCGCCCGGCGGGTTGTGCGGGTTGCCGGTGGCCCAGGCCGGGGCGGCAATCCCGAGCAGGGCCGTGGCGGCGGCTGCGGTGAGGGCCGCGCGCGCCACGCGCCGACGCTGTCGCATGAGGAATCCTCCGAAAGTGGTAGAGGGGACGGCACATGATCGCACACCCGGCAGGACCGTCGATATTGAATGTTCCGGGTTGCGACGACGTGGTCGAAGGCGGAGGCCGAGGAGGGCCACCTCCAAGGGGTTCGGGTGCAGACGTCCGACTGCGCCGCGGCCGGAGTCGGGCGCGACCCGGCCGTTGATCAGCGGCGTTTTGCCATGATCACCCCCGGATCGCCGTTTGTCCATACGGTATGTATGCTCGCTGACCGAGACCTACCCCTCCAACTCATGCCAACCCGCCCATTCACCCCGGGTGACGCTGGCCAGATCGGAGCGACATGGCCTGCTCACACGTGCGGGAATGCCCCCTCTTCCCACTGCTCAACGCAAGCTTGCGCGACTGGCGGAGCTACTACTGCGACAGTGCGGAGGGTTGGCGGACGTGTGCTCGGTACAAGCTGTCCCGGACGGGGCGGCTCGTGCCGATCACGCTCCTGCCGAATGGAGTCGACGCGTCACACCTGAGACGCACTCCCGCCGCCGGCGGGTCAGGCCCGGCCGGTCCGCCACAGGCGCCGTCACGGTTCGATCCGGGGCCCCCGCAGCGGTTCGAGCCGGTACCGGTCCGGGAGTCCAACGAGGTACCGGCAGCTCAAGGCGTCAACCCCGGGTCACCCGCACCGGGTCCGCACCCTTCCGAAATGCCATCGACCCCACCGGCGCCTCGGCGGGCTCGTTGGTGGACCCGCCTCTCAGAATGGATCGCAGGTTCCGCATGAACGAATACTGGCCCTGGTGGGCCGGGGCTGTCGGGCTCGCCCTCACCACCATCAACTACGCCGTCACGACCGATCGATCCTTCGGGGTGTCCGGTGCCTGGGACCGGGTGCTGCACTGGCGCGCCGAACGCCGTGTCGAACGGGTGAACGCCCAGTTCGCTGACGAACGGGTCCTCACCGAGGCTCTCGCCGCAGCCGCCGCCGACCAGTTCGGAGCCGGTTCCGCCGCACCTGCCGCGCGTCCCGCGCCGCACGGCGACGCGCGGACCTCGGAACAGGACGGGCGACCGCGAGCGGCGGCGAGTCCCGCACTGGCGAGCCTGCTGCCGGCACCCCTGATCAGCCAGGTCGCCCTGCTCCTGTCGGTCTTCGTCGGCGGCTGGGTGGCGGCGGTTACCACCGGCCGGTTCCAGCTCCGGCTCGACATGGGCGCCGCCTTCGCCCAGATCGTGACCGACAAACCGATCGCGATGATCGGCGCGCTGTTCGTCGGCGGTGTGCTCGTCGGCTTCGGCACCCGTCTCGCCGGAGGGTGCAGCAGCGGTCACGGGCTCAATGGCTGTGGTCGGCTACAGCCGGTCAGCATCGTCGCGACTGCCGTCTTCTTCGGCACCGGCGTCCTCGTGTCGTTCCTGCTGTGGAAGGTGATCTGATGCGCACCCGGGGTGGGATCCTCGTCGCCAACATCATCGCTGGTCTGGCGCTCGGCTACACCGTCGCGAACATCGGGTTCGGTGACTACGCCGAGTTGAACCGCATGTTCACCTTCCAGGAGCTTCGCATGCTCCTGGCCTTCGCCGGCGCCGTAGCGATCATCGTGGTGGTATTCGCCGTATTGCGCGTCCGCCGCACCCCGGGGCGCATCCATGCCGGCGTGATCCCCGGCGCAGTGCTCTTCGGCACCGGCTGGGCGATCTCGGGTGGCTGTCCGGCAATCCCGATCGTGCAGGTCGCCAGCGGGTACCTCCCCGCCTTGGTCACGATCGCCGGCATTGTCGTCGGCATCCGGCTCTGCCGCTGGGCCAACGCGCGGTACTTCCACCTCGACAGCGGATCCTGCGAGCGGTAATCGAACCCGAGGGGGGTGTGTCTACCGATCGCCAAGCGGTCGCCGCGCATCGTTCACCTCACGCTTCGCCGCTGGATAGAAAACCACCACTATGTTCTCGGTACCCGATATCGAGGAGGGTTCATGGATCGGCGCACACTACTGAGGGCGACGGTGGCCGGAGCGGGTGGTCTGGTACTGCCATTCACGGCGTGGTCCACGGCGTACGCGGCACCGGCACAGAACGCCGCCAGCCCCTACGGTCCGCTGCAAGCCGCCGACGCCAACGGCATCCAACTACCGGCTGGCTTCACCAGCCAGGTCATTGCCCGGTCCGGCCAGGTGGTGCCCGGCACATCGTACGTCTGGCACAGCGCGCCGGACGGTGGTGCCGTGATCCCGAACGGCAGCGGCTGGATCTACGTGTCCAACGCCGAGACCAGCGCCACGTCGGGCGGCGGCGCGTCGATGATCTCGTTCAACTCCAGCGGCCAGATCACCGGCGCCTCCCGCATCCTGTCCGGCACCAACAACAACTGTGCCGGCGGCAAGACCCCGTGGAACACCTGGCTGTCCTGTGAAGAGATCAGCCTCGGCCGGGTTTGGGAGACCTACCCCCTGGGTGGTGCGGCCGTCGTACGACCGGCCATGGGCCGGTTCAAGCACGAGGCCGCCGCCGCCGACCCGGTCCGTAAGGTCATCTACCTGACCGAGGACGAGACCGACGGTCGGTTCTACCGGTTCGTCCCGACCACCTGGGGTGACCTCTCCGCCGGCACCCTGCAGGTCCTCGTGGCCGGCACCGCAACGTCCGGCACGTTCACCTGGGCCACCGTCCCCGACCCGGACGGGTCGCCCACGGTCACCCGCAGGCAGGTCTCCGGCGCCAAGGTTTTCAACGGCGGGGAGGGTTGCCACTACGCCAACGACACCGTCTGGTTCACCACCAAGGGCGACAACCGGGTCTGGCAGGTCAACCTCGCCAACAACACCTACGAGCTGGCCTACGACGACAACCTGGTCAACCCGGGCCCGGCCCCGCTCACCGGTGTCGACAACGTCACCGGCTCGACGTTCGGAGACCTCTACGTCGCCGAGGACGGCGGCAACATGGAGATCTGCATGATCACCCCGGACGACACGATCTCGGTGTTCCTGCGGATCAACGGACAGAGCTCGTCGGAAATCACCGGCCCCGCCTTCACCCACGCCGGCGACCGGCTCTACTTCTCGTCCCAGCGCGGCACGACGGGATCCTCGACCGGCGGCATCACCTACTGCGTGACCGGGCCCTTCCGTACCTGACCCCCGACCCGCATGGATCAGCCTGGCCCGCCCCATCCGTGGGGCGGGCCAGTCGGGGCTGTCTCGCCAACGGTGTTTCCAGCGATTGGTTAGTGGGTTTCAGCGGACGAGAAGCGGTCGCTGAGGGTATGCGCAGGTAGCGGGCTACGAGTCGTCACGGTCCGGAGAGCCGATGCACGATCGGTGTGGTGGACTCGTACAGCGCCAGGTAGTCGGCGAAGAGGGCGTCGTACCGGTCACGGTGTCGGGGGTCCGGCTCGATCGAACGGACCATCGGGTTCCATGCTGCGGTGTCGGATGCCGCCCCGGTCGCGGCCGCGGCCAGCATCGCGTCGCCGTACGCCGCCCCGGTCGTCTCCCGGGGAAGCTCCTGCACCAGGCCGGTCACGTCGCTGACGATCTGCGTCCACAGGTCGCCGGTGGTCCCGCCACCGACCGGTACGACCCGCGCCGGCACCGCCCCGGCCTCGCGCATTGCCGCGATGTTGTGTCGCACCCCGTACGCGACCCCCTCCAGCGCCGCCCGGTACAGGTGGCCTCGGCCGTGGCCGAGGGTCAGTCCCGCCACCACGCCCCGCGCCCGGGGGTCGAAGATCGGCGTACGCTCCCCGGCCAGGTAGGGCAGCATCAGCAGTCCGTCGCTGCCGGGCGCGACCGCGGTCGCCTCCTTGGTCAAGGCGGCGTAGTCCGCGCCGGTCAGGTCGGCCAGCCAGCCGGTGACCGACCCGGCGGTGGCCATCCCGGCGGCGAGGCAGTTCACCCCGGGACGTAGGCCGACGGTGGGCCACAGCCGGCTGCTGGTCAGCGGCCGGTCGGTCATCGCGACCAGGAACATGGTGCTGCCGTACATCAGCATGAGGTCGCCGGGCGCGCGGACGGCGACGCTCTCCGCCTCAGCCCAGGCGTCGATGGTGCCGGCGGTCACCGGCAGACCGGCGGGCAGGCCGGTCAGCCGGGCGGCCTCGGTGGTGACCCGGCCGGCCACCTCGTTCGCCCAGCGCAGCGGAGGGCGCCGGACGTGCGGCGCGATCTCGTCCCACCAGGCGGCGTCCCAGTCGCCGGCACGCTGGTCGTAGAGCGGGCTCACCTGGCTCGCCGAGTGGTGGTCGAGCAGGTACTCGCCGGTGAGCCGGTGCACCAGGAAGGAGCTGGCCATGAACATCATTCGAGTTCGGGAAAAGATCTCCGGCTCGTGCCGGGCGAGCCAGTACAGCTTCGGCCCGATCGCCTGGGAGGTGAGGATCGACCCGCGGCGCACGATCTCCGCCGCGCCCCACCGGTCGGTGAGCAGGCCAATCTCCTCCTCGGCCCGGGTGTCGATGCCGTAGAGGACGGCTGGGCGCAGCGGCCTGCCGGCCTCGTCGGCGGGCAGCAGGCACGGTCCGATGCCGCTGACCCCCAGGCCGGCCGGGCGCATGTCGGGATCGGCGGTCAGTTCGACGATCACCCGCCGGAAGTCGTCCCACCAGACCGACTCCGGATCGTGCTCGTACCAGCCGGGTCGCGGGCTGCTCAGGCCGTGCGCGACCTGCGCACGGGCCACGACCCGGCCGTCCGCGGTGACGGCGACGCCTTTGGTGCTCGCGGTGCCGACGTCGACGCCGAGGAAGACGTCCATCAGAGCAGCGGGACGTTGTCGGGCCGGCTGCCGCAGAGGTTGACTCGCATGCCCAACTGGTGCGCGGTCAACGCCTTCGCGGCGAGCAGTTCGTCGGCTCCGGCCGCGTCGGTGGCGTAGCTGACCTGGATGTGGTTCGACCGGTGCCGGGCCATGAACTGGTCCCGGGTGACGCCGTGCAGCACAGCGTGCATGATCGGCCACTCCCGGGTGGTCGCCGCCCACCGCCGTTCGGTCTCCGCCGCGGGTAGCTCCACCACGGTGGCCCGGCCGAGGTCCATGTGCAGCTCGCCGCCCTCGACGAAGATCCGCGACCAGACCAGCTCGCCGGGCTTGGCCACGCCCCGCACCGTGCCCCCACCGAGCCGGAAATAAAGCGGTGGCTGGCGCATCGAGTCGGTGCCCGCGTACCCGCCGATGTGGTGCTCGGGCGGCACCGCGCCGGAGATCTCGAAGACCCAGACGAAGTCGTCCACCGTGCCGCTGGCGTCGTGGTCGCCCCACCGCACGTCGTGCAGGGTGGTCTCCACCGGCTGCCCGAGCGCGCCGGCCAGCCGGGTGGTGAGCAGGGCGTCCAGGCCGGCGCACTCGTCGACCTCGTTGAAGTGGGTGATCGGGGCGCCGTCGCGGATGACCGCACCGTCGTCCCCGGTGACCGGCGGGCGGTCGGCGTTGTTCAGCAGGCCCTCTGCCAGGTCGGAAGCGGGGAGGACGTCGGCGAGACCGAGCTGGTACTGGATGCCGATGATGTCGCACCGGAACCGGTCCGCGATCCGGGCCGCGGCGGCGTACATCCGCAACTGGAGCAGGACCTGCTCGCGGGTGAGCTCGGTGGCCTCGTCGGTGCCGAAGTGGAAGGTCATGCCCCGGTCGGTCAGCCACCGCAGGGCGGCCACCGCCTCGTCCTCGCTCGCCCGCATGGTCTCGGCGTACAGGGCCGACTGGGACAGCCGCTCCTTGAAGACGTTGAGCGGGAAGAGCAGCTCGTCAGGGATGATCGCGTTGTACATGCCCATGCAGCCCTCGTCGAAGACGCCGAGGATGGCGCCCTCTCGGCGCAGTCGGCCGAGGACGTCGTCGGCGGCCTGGCGGGCACGGCCGTCCACGATGGACGCGTCGAACGGCGTGACGTGGCTGAGGTCGTGCTGGATGCCGCCCTTGGTCAGCCATTCGTCGAGGCGGGCGTTGAACCAGTCGTCGGTGAAGGTGCGGCTCCACAGGGTCTCGAACGGCCGCCCGGCCTTGGCCAGCGAGGCGTTGAGGTTGAGCAGGCCGACCAGGCCGGGCCACTCCCCTTCCCAGTTGGCCACGGTGAGGATCGGGCCGCGGTGGCGCAGCAGCCCGCCGAGGACCTGCTGGGAGAACATCCACACACCTTCGGCCATGACCACCGGGGCGTCCGGCGGCAGCGCGCCGAGCACCGCGAGGCCCTGCGCCTGGCTGGCGATGAAGCCGTGCCCCTCCGGCGTGTCCGCCGGGTGCGCCCGTTCCAGGGTGACGCCCCGCTTCCGGAACGCCTCCGTGAGGAGGGCCTCGAACCGCTGTTGGGCGGGCCAGCAGAGCTGGTTGGCGGACAGCCGCTGGTCGCCGTTGGCGACGAGGTACGCGTGCTCGATCATGACGTCTCCAGGGTGTAGCGACGGGCCATCTCGGCGAGAGGTACGGGCTGGTAGTCGTCGGCGTGGCCGGCCTGCCCGAAGAGGCGCATCCGCTCGGCGACCATCCGCTGCATCGCCTCGCGGCCGGGGCGCAGGTAGTACGCCGGATCGACGTTCAGCCGGTCCGTGCCCAGCGCCTGCCGCGCCGCCCCGGTGAAGGCCAGGTGCGAGTCCATGCCCTGGTTGATCTTGCGGACGCCCATGGTGATGGACCGGACCTTCTCCGCGTCCGGCACGCCCCAGGACTCGGGCAGGCCGGCGCCGTACCGGTTGTTCTGCTCCCGCAGCTGAGCGGGCAGCGACGACGAGCCGTGCATGACCAGGTGGGTCTGCGGCACCAGGCTGCTGATCTTTTCGATCAGCGTCATCTGCAGCACGGACCCGTCCGGGGGTGCGTCGAACTTGTAGGCGCCGTGCGAGGTGCCGATCGCCACGGCGAGGGCGTCCACGCCGGTCGCCGTCACGAATTCCCTGGCCTGGTCGGGGTCGGCGAGCACGATCGGCGCCCGGGATCCGTCGGTCTTGGAGCCGCCGATCGTGCCCAGCTCGCCCTCGACGGAGACCCCGTGGCGGTGGGCCTCCGCCACCACCTCGGTGGTCACCGCGAGGTTCTCGGCGAACGAGGACGGGGTGCCGTCGGCGCGGAGGCTGCCGTCGATCATGACGCTGGTGAAGCCGTTGTCCATCGCTCGCCGGCAGGTGGCGGGGTCCGGGCCGTGGTCCAGGTGCAGCACCACGGGCAGCTGCGGGTAGCCGTCGATCAGGTGATGCAGCGCCGACCAGAACCGCTCGTCGCCGCCGTGAGCGGTGACGCCGGCCAGCGAGGCGAGGATGACCGGCGACGACGTCTCGGCGGCGGCGTCGAGGACCGCCTCGGCCTGCAGCACGTCGCTGACGTTGAACGCGCCGAGAGCGTACCCGCCGCGCCGCGCCTCGTCCAGCGCCTGTCGGAGAGTGACCAGTGGCATGGGGTGCCCTTCCTCAGAGCGACGTGGTGATGCCGAGCGAGTGGTAGTCCAGGACGATCGGCTTGTCGGTCAACGCCCGGGCGTGCAGCAGCACCTTGGCGGCGCTCTCCACCGCGACGGTGGTCTTGAACGCGTCCCGCAGGTTCTCGCCCACGGTAAGCAGCCCGTGGTTCGCCCAGACCACGGCGTTCAGGTCCCCCATCACGTCGCACATCGCGTCGCCGAACTCGGTGCGGTTGCTGAGGGCGAACGGCATGATCGGGACATCGCCCTTGGTGTAGATGACCATGTTGACCAGGGCACCGGTGATCGGCTGGCCGGCCACCCCGAAGACGTTGGCGAAGACCGGCTCGGTGTGCACGATCGCGTTCACGTCCGGCCGCCGACGGTAGACCGCCAGGTGCACGGTCACCTCCGAGGACGGCTGGTGCGGCCCCTCGATGACGTTGGCGTCGGCGTCCACCACCACCATGTCGTCGGCCGTCATCCGGTCGTACTCCAGGTCGGTCGGGGTGATCAGGAAGCGGTCCGTGCCGGGCAGCCGGACGCTGATGTTGCCCTGGGTGTTGAAGTTGAGGCCGTAGCGCATGGACAGCAGGCAGTAGTCCAGCACGTCCTGCTTGGTCTGCTGCAGGTCGAACTCGGTCACCGGATCTCCTTCGGATCGAAAAAACTACGGTCGTGCGGGATGAGGGTCGGATAGAGGTCACGGAACCGGCGCGACTGCGCGGCGTACCACTGGGCCGTGCCGGGGTCGGGGTGGGCGACCGGCAGGCAAGCCGGTGCGGGCAGCTCGGCGAGCGACGGATAGCGGCCGATGCCGGCGCCGGCCTGCAGGGCCGCGCCGCGGGCGGCCGCGTGCCCGGGCACCGGGGTCAGCGCAAGGCCGGCGGCGGAGGCGCGGATGGCCAGCGTCCGGTGGCTGCGGGCGCCACCGCCGACGGCGTGTACGGCGCCGATCGTGACGCCCCGCGCGGTGAGCGCGTCGGCGATCTTGCGCAGCTCGAACGCGGACGACTCGAGGAAGGCGCGGGCGAGTTGCTCCCGGGTGGTCTCGAGGGTGAGCCCGACGACGGCGCCACGGGCCCTCGGGTCGTTGTCGAGCGTCCCGGATCCGGCGAAGTACGGCAGCACCAGCACCTGCGGCGGCTCGGGCGACGCCGCCTCGAAGAGGGCGTCGCGCTCGGTCGGCCCGGCGACGCCGGCCAGCGTGGCGAACCAGTCCAGCGCCCAACCGCCTGCGGCGGTGCCGGCCAGGGTGAGCCAGCGACCCTCACCCATCGGGTACGACGCCAAGCCGGTGCCGACGAGCCCGCCGGGACGTACGGGTGATCCGACGGTCAGGCAGTCGCTGGATCCGAAGGAGAACACGGCCGCCGAGCCGAACCGCCCCCCGCCGCCGAGGAACGACGACGCCTGGTCGTGCGATCCGACCACGAGCGGCAGGCCGGCCGGCAGTCCCGTGGCGCCGGCCGCCTCGGCGCTGAGCTTGCCGATCATGGTGCCCGGTGGCACCACCTCGGGCAGCAGGGCGACCGGGACGCCGGTGGCGGCGAGCAGCTCGGTCGACCAGACGCCGCGGTCGACGTCGAAGCCGCCGGTACGGGCCGCCATACTGGTGTCCAGCGCCGGCCGCGCGCCGAGCCGGGCGGCGACGTAGTCGCCCAGGCAGCGGTAGCCGCGCACGTCCGGACCGGTCCAGCCGGGAATCTTGTAGACGGAGAACATCGGGTGCGGCGGCTGGCCAGTGATCCGCTGCACCTCGCCGGCGCCCAGTTCCGCGGCGACCTGGTCGGCCAGGCCGGCACCGCGCCGGTCCATGCTCACCGGCGCCGGAGCGAGAGCCTTGCCCTCGGCGTCGACCGGCAGGACCGCCTCGCCCTGCACGCTGAACGAGATCGCCTCCGGCGGGTCGGCGGCCACCGCGTCGCGGGCGGCGACCTCGGCGAGCAGCGCGGTGGCCGCGGCAAGCACCTCGTCGGCGTCGGTCTCCACGATGCCGGGCGCCGGCCGGTGCAGGGCGGTCGCGCGGGCCGCGCCGGCGATCTCGACGCCGGCCGCCGAGATCGCCACCACCCGCACGCCGCTGGTGCCCAGGTCGACGCCGAGCAGGCTCATTTGATCGCCCCGGACAGGCCGTTGACCAGGTGGCGCTGGACCAGCAGGAAGACCACCACGATCGGGATCGAGATGAGCACCAGGATCGCGAACAGCGCGCCCGGCTGGCTGAGGAAAGTGCCGCGGTAGGCCAGCGGGATCAGGGTCAGTGGCTTGAGCGAGTTGTCCTCGAGGGTGACCAGCGGCAGCAGAAAGTCGTTCCAGGACGACATGGACTGCCAGATCGCCACGACGGCCAGCGCGGGCCGGCTCAGCGGCAGGTAGACCTTCCAGTAGACGGAGAACTTGCTGGCGCCGTCCAGCATGGCCGCCTCGTACAGCTCGTTCGGCACCGCGAGGAACGACGTGCGGATGATGATGACCGCGAACGGCAGGCCCAGCGCGGTGTAGACGAGCACCAGGCCGGCCAGGTTGTTGTACAGGCCCATGGCCTGAAGGATCTTGAAGGTGGCCACCACGATGCTCGACATCGGCAGGATCAGCGCCAGGGTCAGCGCCCCGAAGATCACCGCCTTGAGCGGTACGCGCAGCCGCGCCAGCGCGAACGCGGTCATGGAGCCGAACAGGATGACCAGCAGCACCGACGGGACGGTGACCAGCAGGCTGTTCACCAGGTTCCGCAGGATCGGATTGTTCGTCCAGATCTGCGCGTAGTTGCCCAGCGACGGCTCCTGCGGGAACAGCCCGAGGGCGGTGGTGCCCGGGTTCGAGGTGGGCAGCAACGACAGGCCGACGACCATGACGAGCGGGATCAGCCAGAGCACGGCCAGCGGGGCGAGAACGGCGTGTGACCAGTGTGGAAGGCGTCGCCGGTGCGGCCGGACCGGTCCGGAGTCGGCTCGTGCCGGCGCGCCGGTCGCCGGGATGGCCTTGCGGTCAGTGGTCATTTCTCGTCTCCGGTGAGGAAGCCCGATCCGAACGCCCGCACCATCGACAGCGAGCTGATCACCGCGATCAGCAGCAGGACCGCGCTGATGGTCGAGGCGTACCCGACGCTCTGCAGTTGGAAGGCCTGCTTGAAGGTGTAGGTGGGGAGCATCTCGGAGGCGTGGTTGGGTCCGCCCTCGGTGAGGACGTAGACGAGTTCGAAGGTTTTCAGCGAGCCGATGATGCCGAGCAGCAGCAGGGACAGGTGGGTCTGCCGGAGCAGCGGCCAGATGATGCTGCGGATCGTGCGCCAGGTGCCGGCACCGTCGATCTTGGCGGCGGCCAGCACGCTGCTGTCGATGAGCTGCAGGCCGGCGAGGTAGAACAGCATGGAGAAGCCGGTCCACATCCACACGTTGACGACGATCGCGGCGAAGATGGCGGTCTTCGGGTCGGCGAGGTAGCCGTGCACCAGGAAGTCGAGCCCGGTGGCCCGGCCCAGCTTGGCGACCACGCCGTTGAACGGGTCGAAGATGCGCTGCCAGACGATGCCCACCACGACCGGGGAGAGCACGGCGGGGATGAAGAAGATCGCCCGGTAGATCGCCCGGCCGCGCAGCTTCTCGTTGAGCAGCATGGCCAGGAAGAACCCGATGAGGGCCTGCGGGATGATGGTGAGCAGGATCCACCAGCCGGAGTTCTTCAGGGTGGTCAGGAAGATCGGATCCTGGAAGAGCCGGGTGTAGTTGCCGAGACCGACGAATCTGCCCGGGTTCACCCCGTCCCAGTCGAGGCTGCTGGCCTGGAAGTTGTAGACGATCGGGTAGATGACGAAGATCCCGAACAGCACGATGGCCGGCAGCAGGAAGAGGGTTCCGGCAAGCCACTCCCGGGGAGCGGTGTGCTTCTGAACGGTGTGGTCACTCATTGGTCAGCTCCGTGGCCGGATGAGGGTGTGGGCCGCACACCCTCATCCGCCTGGTTCGGGCGGCCTGGGCCGCTCAGCCGTTGACCTTCTGCTGTTCCGCCTGCACCTTCGCGGCGGCCGCCTGGGGCGTCAGCTCACCCGTGGCGATGCCGGACAGTGCGTCCCCGAGCGCGGTGTCCATCTGCGGGGTCTTCAGGTAGCGGGAGTACTTCACCTGCGGCATCCAGTCCGAGGTCAGGGTCGTCCAGATCTGCTTCTGCTTGTCGCTGGTGAACTTCTCGGGGTTGAGGCCGGTCACCGCGGGCAGGTCGTTGAACGTGTTGATCAGCTTCTGGGCGCCCGCGCCGGCGATCCAGTCGGTGAGCACCTTGCACGCCAGGTCGGGGTTCTTGGTGTTCTTGGCGATGCCCAGCGATACGTCGATGCCGCCGACGAGCTGCGGCTGGGCGGCGCCGCCCGGGATGGTCGGGAACAGGAACGGCTGGTAGCCGGACATGCCCTCGGACAGCGGCGGCAGGCCGGTCTTGGTCGGGTCGGACTGCTGGATCCACCAGGCGCCGAGCGGGATCATCGCCGCGTTGCCCGCCTCGAACTGGTTCGCGCCGGTCGGGTAGGCGTCCAGGCCGATCGCGCCCTTCTGGGCGATGCCGTCGGTGAAGAGCTTGCCCCAGTAGTCGAACGCTTCGACGAGCTTGGGGTTGGTCCACGAGTCGGAGCCGTCCTCGGCCTTGTAGACCAGGCCCGGCTCGATGTTGTTGGCGATCTGCAGGAAGACGACGTTGCGCAGCCAGCTGTCCTTGGCGGGCAGCATGAACGGCGCGTACTCCCCGCCCTTGAGCTGGTTGACCGTCGCCTTGAGCTGGTCCCAGGTCTGCGGGATCTGGGCGTGCTTCTCGTCGAAGATCTTGGTGTTGGCCCAGAGGTTCACGGTCTGCACGAGCAGCGGGAGCGTGTAGAAGTTCTCGTCGCCGGCCGGGTTGCCCATCCGGGCCTGCTCGATGCCGATCGGATAGAACTTCTTCTGCCAGTCGGCGCCCCACGTCTTCTGGGCGCAGTCCTGCAACGGCATGAGGTTGGCCCGGTACTGCTGGGTGAGCGCGCCGGGCTGAAGGCCGACGATGTCGGGCATCGTGTTGGACGCGGCCCGGGTCTGCAGGTCGACCAGGTACTCGGGGTAGTTGAAGATGGTCGCGTCGATCTTCGCATCCGGGTTCGCCTGCTTGAACGCCGCGATCATCTGCTGGGTGGTCTGTTCGATCGGACTCCACGACCGGAAGGTCAGGGATCCCGACCCGCCGCTGGTGGACTGGTTGTCACTGGCACCGCCGGCGCATGCGGCGAGCCCGAGGGTGAGCGCTGTCGCCGCAGCAACGGCGCCAAGTTTTCTTTGCCGCTTCACTGTCAGGTCCTTCCCACGGACGGGGCCGGAGGCGGCCCGTGGATGTAGACGATTACATGAGCTGTGCCACAGGCACAACCCCCTCTTGTGCTGGACTTTTGCACGTAGCCGCAACAACCCCTTCACGAGTCGGCAATCTTTCACGCCTTGCCGACCCGCTTCTTGCCACGGAAATCTGTAATCGATTACATTCCGCTCGTGGCTCATCGACCGCCGCCCGCCCGACAGGTAACCTGTGCTCACCTCACCACCGGAACGCCACCGCGAAGGGCCCGCCTTGACCACCATCCGTGACGTGGCCCGGCTCGCCCAGGTGTCCACCGCAACCGTGTCGCGCGTGTTCGCCTCCGACACCGCCGTGCGACCGGACACCGCCGAACGCGTCCGCCGCGCCGCACGGGAACTCGGCTACGTGCCGAACTCGCTGGCCCGATCCCTGCGCCAGCAGACCTCGGCCACCTGGGCGCTGATCATCGCGGACATCGAGAACCCGTTCCTCACCCAGGTCACCCGCGGCGTGGAGGACGTAGCCCAGTCGGCCGGGTACTCGTTGCTGCTGTGCAACACGGACGAGAACCCGGAGAAGGAAGAGGGCTACCTCAGCATCGCCGCGCAGTACCGGGTATCCGGCGTGCTGATCACGCCGACGTCGGCAACCAGCCGGGTCGACCGGCTGCTGTCCCGAGGCCTGCCGGTCATCACCATGGACCGGCCGTTACGGCAAGACCTGGCAGTGGACACGGTCCTGATCGACTCACGTCGCGCAGCCCGAACGGCGGTCGACCGCATGATCGCCCACGGCCACCGCCGGATCGCCTGCATCACCGGACCGCAGCGCGTCTTCACCGCCAGCGAACGGGTGCTCGGCTACCGAGAAGCCTTACAGGACGCCGGACTGCCGATCGACGAGAACCTCATCCGCTACGCCGCCTTCAACGAGCACGGCGGCCGCCAAGCCGCGGACGCCCTGCTGGAAACGGCGGACGTCGAGGCCATCCTGGTGGCCAACAGCATGATGGCCGTCGGCGTCCTACGCATACTGCGCGACCGGCAACTCACCCCCGGCCAGGACGTCGAGCTGGTGGTCTTCGACGACGCGCCATGGACCGGGCTACTCACGCCAGCGATCTCCGTCATCCACCAGCCCGCGTACGAACTGGGCCAGGCGGCCGGCAAGCTGCTGCTCGATCGGCTGCGCTCCCCCGGCCAGCCAGCCCGAACGGTGATGCTGAACGCCACCCTGCCGGCGGACGGCGAGGCACCACTGCCCCGCGTGCGCCGGCCCGACCTGGCCACCACCGATCCGGTCACCTCCGCGATCCTGAGCCGATCCGCCCACCTCAACCCGTAACCTCAGCCGGCATCCGACGCGCTGCGTCTACCGGCGCAGGGCCTCGACCGTCAGCTTCGCCGCCTGGGCGATCAGCTTGTCGTCGTACTCCGCGTCCTTCTCGTCGCGACTGGAGAGGACCGCGAGCGCGATGGGGGCGCCGTCGGGAGGCCAGATCACCGCGATGTCGTTGCGGGTGCCGTACCCGCCGGAGCCGGTCTTGTCGCCGACCTGCCAGCCGGCCGGGACGCCGGCCCGGATGAGCTTGTCCCCGGTCGTGTTCCCCTTGAGCCACCCGGTCAGCACCGCACGGTCCTCGGCGGAAAGCGCGTCGCCGAGGACGTACGCCCGTAGATCGGTGGCGAGGGCCCGAGGCGTGCTCGTGTCGCGCCGGTCCCCGGGGGCCGCCTCGTTGAGATCGGTCTCGATCCGCTCCGGGTCGGTGACCTGGTCGCCGAGGTCGCGCAGCGCCCGCTCGAAGCCGGCCGGGCCGCCGAGCCGCTTCAGCAGCAGGTTGGCGGCAGTGTTGTCGCTGTATCGAACGGCGGCGTCGCCCAGCTCGCGCAGGGTCATCCCTGCCCCCACGTGCCGCTCGGTGATCGGCGAGTGGGCCACCAGGTCGGCCCGCGCGTAGCGGACCACCTGATTCAGCTCAGCGGTTGAGGCCGCGTCCAGCATCGCCGCGGCCGCGAGCGCCTTGAAGGTCGAGGCGTAGCCGAACCGTTCGTCGGCGCGATGCTCGACGGTACGACCGGTGCCGGTGTCGATGGCGTAGACGCCGAGCCGAGCGTCGAACTCCGCTTCGAGCCGGGCGAAATCCGGCATGACCGAGGACGGCGGGGAGGCGGCGACCGGGCTCGACGGGGAGGGCACCGGCGCGCCGGCTGTCGAGCACGCGGTGAGCGGGGCGAGCGCGAGCGTGGCGGCGAACGTCGCGGCGGCCCGACGGGGCGCAGGAACCATGACCAGTTACTCCTTTCGTCGGTCGACGCCAGGCGACCGGCGACGAGCGGATGCGACGGCGGCGCCACGGTGCCAGCAGCGACATGCCGTCGGCGTACGGCCGACGATAACGATGCCGGCGATGACCGACGCGCGTCTCGGCAGATGTCTATGCGGCGCGCCAAGGACTTCGTGCATCTGCTTGATGACGACCAATCGGCCCTTTTCGTAGCGTCCACGTAGTGGTCGAGCCGGCGCGCCGAGTGAGCGCTGCCGCGCGGGCCGGATGTGGAGGGAAGCCATGAGGGCGATCGTTTCGGTCGGCGCAGCGATGGCGATGCTAGCCGTGACGGCACCGGCGATGGCCGCCGAGCGGGTCGAGGCGCCGACGATCGTCGTGAAGGACGGAGTCACCCAGCCGGAGTTCGGCTACGCCGACGCGATCCGCGAGCGGATCTGGGTCGACACCGACTTCGACAGCGACCGGGACGGCACCAAGGATGTCATCCGTGTCGATCTCATCCGGCCGGCGGCCAGCGAGCAGGGCCTGAAGGTGCCGGTCATCATCGACGACAGCCCGTACTACGCGACATTGGGGCGCGGCAACGAGTCCGAACTCAAGGCCGACCTCGATGGTGATGGCCTGCTCGACCGCTGGCCGCTGTTCTACGACAACTACTTCGTGCCCCGTGGCTACGCCGTCGCACTCGTCGACATGCCCGGCACGGCCGGTTCCACCGGCTGCCCGACGATCCAGGGCGCGAACGAGAACGCCTCCGGTCCGGCAGTCATCGACTGGCTCAACGGCCGCCGCAGCGGGCACGACTCCCACGGCAATCCGGTCGTGGTCGACTGGCACAACGGCAAGTCCGCGATGATCGGAAAGTCGTACGACGGGTCGCTGGCGATGGCCGCGGCGGCGTCCGGCGTCAGTGGCCTGTCCACGGTCGTTCCGATCTCCGGGCCGTACAACTACTACGACTACACGCGTACCGGCGGTATCGTCACGCGCGGCAACAACTACCTGGGGTCGCTCGCCCGGACCATCACGGCTGACGACCCGGCGCGTCAATCCAGGTGCGCGCCGGTCTGGAATGAGATAGGGGCCAACGACGGCGACGAGCACGGCGACTACACGCCGTTCTGGCACGAGCGGAACTACCTGGACGACGCCGCGAACATCAACGCCAGCGTGTTCCTCGTCCACGGCATTCAGGACGACAACGTCCGGCCCGACCACTTCAGCAAGTTCTGGGAAGCGCTGAAGACGCACGACGTCCCGCGCAAGCTGTGGGTCGGCCGCGTTGGTCACATCGACCCGTTCGACTTCCGTCGGGAGGTGTGGGTCGACACGCTGCACCGCTGGTTCGACTACTGGCTTCAGGGGATCGACAACGGCATCGTGAACGAGCCGAAGGTCGACGTGGAACCGTCCGTCGGCGTCTGGGAGCAGCACGCCGACTGGCCGATCCCCCGCACCGGGAACGTCAACATGTGGCTGCGCCCCGGCACCGACAGCGCCGGAGGGCTCGCACTCACCCCGGCCGCGGGCGCGCCGACCACCCGTTCGTTCGTCGACAACCCCAACCAACTCGAAGCGGCAATGATCGACAACCCGAACCAGCCGGCAGAGAACCGTCTGGCCTTCCTGTCCCCGCCGCTCGAGGAGGACCTACGTATCTCGGGCACCCCCGTGATCAACCTGACCGCATCGTCGAGCCTCGACGCGGCCTACTTCGGCGCGATCCTGGTCGAATATGGGCCGAGCACGCAGAACAGCCGAACCGGCGACGGAGTCCTCCAGACCACGCTGCCCGAGGAGTGCTACGGCGAGTCGAGCCCAGCCGACGACGGGTGCTACCGGCCCGTCGCGTACCGGCCGGCCAACGTCACCCAATGGCGGGTGACCAAGGGGATCCTCGACGGGCAGAACCGCAACTCCGTCGCGGTGGCCGAGCCCATGACACCGGGCCAAGCGTACGACATCACTATTCCGCTGCTGCCGGAAGACTACGTCTTCTCCGCCGGCAACCGGATCGGCGTCATCATTGTCGGCAGCTACCGCAGTTACTCAGCCGAGCGGCTCACCTCGCGGCCGACCATCACGGTCGACACCAAGGTGAGTCACCTCGCCCTGCCGGTGTTCGGCGGTCAGCAGGCCGCTCGCCGAGCCGGGATCCCGCTTCGCTAGGGCGGTGTCCACCAGCGCTCGCCGCCGACCTTGCGCCAGCAGGCGGAAGGTCGGCGGCGAACTCGTCGACACGACGTGCGTACGCGCCCGCCGACGCAAATCTCTTTGCGTGGCAGGACCCCGAGCGCCTAGCGTTGCTTCCCTCACGAGCAGGGAAGACGTGCCCTGTCCGCCGCTTTGAGTCATCAGATCGGAGGTGCGGAGCGGAATGACCTGTCACCTCGTCGCGCTCTGCTTCGATGCGAACGACCCGCTCCGTCTCGCGCGCTTCTGGGCCGGCGTCCTAGGTTGGGAGATAACCGACGACCCCCAGGACGGCATCGCGCTCCTGCCGCGCGATGACACCGGGTTCCGGCTCCGATTTCTTCCGAGCCAGGAGCAGAAGGCCGGCCAGAACCAGGTCCACTTCGATCTGACCAGCGCCTCCCTCGAGGACCAGCAGCAGACGGTGGCGAGGTCACTCGAACTCGGCGCCCGGCACATCGACATCGGGCAGGGCCCGGAGGCCGACCATGTGGTGCTCGCCGACCCCGAAGGCAACGAGTTCTGCGTCATCGAGCCGGGCAACAACTTCCTCGCCGACTGCGGATTCATCGGAGCGCTTTCCTGCGACGGTTCGCAGGAGGTCGGGTACTTCTGGAGCGAGGCGCTGGGCTGGCCGTTGGTCTGGGATCAGAACCAGGAGACCGCGGTCCGCTCGCCGCACGGCGGCCCCAAGATCACCTGGGGTGGTCCGCCACTGATGCCGAAGACCGGGAAGAACCGGCTGCACTTCGACCTCGCTCCACCCGCCCACGGTGATCAGCAAGCGGAGGTCGACCGTCTCGTCTCCCTCGGGGCGACACGCATCGACATCGGCCAGGGCGAGGTCAGCTGGGTGGTCCTGGCCGATCCCGACGGCCACGAGTTCTGTGTGCTGACCCCGCGATAACGAGGTCGCATAGTTCGTCCAGCACAATTTGGCTCGCCGCGGTGAGAGCTGATCGGCTGCGAACGGCCGCGTAGACGTGGCGGGTCAACGGTCGGCGCAGCGGGCGGGTCGCGACGTGGTAGCGACGGTCCACGGCAAGCTCGGGCAGGAGCGACACGGACAGGCCGGCCTCGACGTGCGCCAGAAGCAGGTCGTAGCTGGCAAAGCGGCCAGCCACGACCGGCTCGAAGCCGGCCTGCCGGCAGGTGCTCGTCACCAGGTTCGACAGGTACGTGCCGGGCATGTCGATGGACCAGGCGGCGTCGGCGAAGTCGGTCAGGTCCGCCGGTGCCTCCGACGCAACCTGCGACTGCGGCAACACGAGCACGATGGCGTCGGTAAGCAGGGGGATGGTGTGCACGTCCGGGTGCAGCGGCATGGACCCGTCGATGAAGTCCGCGGTCACGATGATGTCGTAGTCGCCGCGGCGCAGGGCCGGATGGCTGGCCTGTGGGTCGAGTTCGGCGACCTCAAGCTCGATCCTTGGATGCGCCTTCCGGAGCCGCGCGGCGAGCGGAATGACGACGGCCCGGATGGCGCTGGAGAAGGCCGCGAGGCGTACCGGCCCGGTTGGTTGTCCGGACAGGCCCTGTAAGTCCACCTCAGCGGCCTTGATCTGGTCGAGGATGATGCGGGCGTGCCGGGCGAGCGTGCGCCCAGCAGGCGTGAGTTGGACCCGGCGGCCGGTGCGCCGCAGGAGTTCGGCGTGGGCCTCCGCCTCCAGTACCGCCAACTGCGCTGACACTGCCGACGGACTCATGTGCAGGGCCGCGGCGACGGCCCGCATGGTGCCGAGGCCGTCCAGCAGGCTGAGCATCTCCAGGCGTGCTGTGTTCAGCCGCATCGGAAACCCCCTGTGCGCGAATTCCGCACAGCATAGCCAGAAACCTCAGCTTTTCCCGCATAAGGAACGGTCCTATCGTGAGGCGTATGACGCTGACTACCGAGCAGAGTGCCGCCGAACGGTTCTGGTCTGACGCCGACCGCCATCTGGTGCGCTACGGCGCCGCGTTCACACCCGAGATCATCGAGCGCGCGGCCGGTAGCTTCGTGTACACCGCCGACGGCCGGCAGATCCTGGACTTCACCTCGGGTCAGATGAGCGCCATTCTGGGGCACTGTCATCCCGCGATCGTGCAAACGGTGCAGCGGGAAATCGCGAGCCTGGACCACCTGTTCAGCGGCATGCTGTCGCGCCCGGTCGTCGACCTCGCCCGCCGCCTCGCCGAGTCCCTCCCCCCGCCACTGGAGAAGGCGCTGCTGCTGACGACCGGCGCCGAGTCGAACGAGGCGGCCATCCGGATGGCCAAGCTCGTAACGGGCAAACACGAGGTCGTCGCCTTCGCCAAGTCGTGGCACGGCATGACGCACGCCGCAGCCGCCGCAACCTACAGCGCCGGCCATCGCGGCTACGGGCCTACCCCGCCGGGAAACTTCGCGATCCCCACGCCCAACCCGTACCGCCCCGACTTCACCACCTCGGACGGGGAGCTGGACTGGCAGCGGCAGCTCGACTTCGGGTTCGCCCTCGTCGATGCCCAGTCCTCGGGGAGTCTCGCCGCGTGCATCGTCGAGCCGATCCTCAGCTCTGGCGGCATCATCGAGCCACCGCCGGGCTACTTCGCCGCCCTGGCGCGCAAGTGCCGCGAGCGCGGCATGCTGCTGATCGTCGACGAGGCGCAGACCGGTCTGTGCCGCACCGGCACGTGGTACGCCTTCCAACGTGACGGCATCGTGCCGGACATCCTCACGCTGTCCAAGACGCTGGGCGCCGGCCTGCCGCTCGCCGCGGTGATCACGACCGAAGAGATCGAACAACGGGCCCACGAGCGGGGTTACCTCTTCTACACCACACACGTGTCCGACCCCCTCGTCGCCGCCGTCGGCAACACCGTGCTCGACGTCCTCCAGCAGGAGCAGATGGACGTACGGGCACGGGAGCTCGGCGAATTCCTGCGCGCCGGCCTGATTGACATCAGAGACCGGCACGACGTGGTGGGAGACGTACGGGGGCGTGGCCTGATGCAGGGGATCGAACTCGTCCTCGACCGGGAGACGCGAGAAGGCTCGGACGTCCTCGGCGCCCACGTCACCCGCCGCTGCCTCGAGCTCGGCCTCCACATGAACGTCGTGCAGCTGCCCGGCATGGGAAGCACCTTCCGGATCGCGCCACCCCTCACCACGACGCGCGAGGAACTGGCCCTCGGTCTGGAAATCCTCGACCAGGCGATCGGAGAGGCAGCGCCGGCCTGACCGGTCGCGTCACCCGCAGTCGCGGGAGCAGGCAGTAGCTGCCTCTCCATGCCAACCGCTACGCGCGCCGGCACGACCCGGGTGCCTGGAGTCGTCGCCCGGGCGGACGCCAGAGGCCGTCGCGGCATGACGATTTGTCTGCATGATGCTTTTGGCCCGGTCTAGGCTCGGAGTCGCCACCAGGAGCCGCCGAGGGAGTCACATGCCGAGCGACGCTATCGACCTGCTCATCGAGGACCACCGCGAAATACGCAAGCTGTTCAAGGACTTCCAGGACACGGGTGCGGACGCGAACCGGAAGAAGCAGCTGGTCAGCCAGATCCTGGAAGCACTGACCATGCACACCTACATCGAGAACGAGTGCATGTACCCGGAGACCCGCAGGCTAACCGATTTGATTATCGATGATCAGTGATCATAGATTGGCCTGTGTGGAACGTTTTCCGCTTTCCAGGGCCGGGAAGCGTGTCGGTGTTCACCCCGTGCACGTTTGGGTTGGCTCGGGGAGGGTTCCGGTGGCGTGGGTCGGCGGTGAGGGCCGGTTTTGTGGATCGGTGTTGAGGCGTTGAGTCGGTGAGCGGGAAGCTGCGGCTGGCCGAGGGTGAGGCCGCCCGCACCGCGTGTGCCCGCGCCTTGCTGCGCACCGGCGTGGACGAGGAGACCGGCGAGGCGTTGTCTCAGGCGGTGCTGGCGCAGCGGGTCGGTTGGTGTGCCGATCTGGTGGCGGGCATGGTGGCCGCGCTGATCGGCGAGCACTGGAACACCGTGGATGTGCAGGTGCTGGCGGCCGGGGTGGATGCGGGTGGGCGGCGGTTGCCGTCGCACGCGTGGATGGCGTTGCGGCGGCTGGGGTGGACGGTCGCTCCGCCTGGGGGTGTGAGGGTTAATGATCGGGTCGTGCGGATGGCGCAGGAGCAGGCGGGGCGTGTGCTGCGTTCGGCGGCGTGGCGTGCCGAGGTGACCGGCGGGGTCCTGTCGGCCTGGCCGGCCGATCCGCGCAATCGCACCCCCGCCGAGTGGGAGCAGGTGCGGGCCTCGATCCCCGGCGGAGAGCATCTGCCGTCCAGCGTCATCAAGTCCCGGACCCGGCAGGCTGCCACGTTCGTCAAGGTCAACGGTCGGCTGCCGGTGGATGTGTTCGAACTCGAAGGCGTCCCGAGGATTCCGCGGATGTTGCTGTTGGCCGCGTGTGATCGGCAGCAGGCCACCATCGAGCGCTGCGACACCGACCCGGCCAGTGCGCTGCTGCGGCTGCAGCTTCCTTTACGTCCGGATCCGCGGACGTATCGGGACTGGACGTGGGTGGCGTGTCCGATCCGGTTGCCGTCCACGGTTCCCGCCTTGGCGGTGCTGCACCTGCCCACTCTCCGCCTCACCGACGGCAAGGTCCGCGCCGACATGGCGTACACGCACCCGGTGCCGAAAGCCGCCCGAGTCGGTCACACGGTGGCGGTCGGTGTGGATTGGGGCCTCAACACGCTCCTCAGCGCGGGTGCCCTGCGACTGGGAGAGGATGGGCGGATCACGGCGTTGGGGGCTGGCGGCCAGTTCCGGGCCGCTGGGGTCCTGGCCAAGCAGCACCGCCTGCGGCGCCACAGTGAGCGGCTGCACGCGAAGGCCGACCAGTACGCGCGGCTGCTCGGCGGCCGCCCCGACGAGCATCTGGGAGCGAAACACGAGGTGCTGGCCGGCGAGATCCGCCACGTGTCCGCCCGCCGCGCGAACTTGAATACCGCGCTCGCCTGGGCTGCCGCCCGCTGGACCGTCGACCAGGCGATCGCCGCCGCGGCGTCCGTCATCTACCTGGAAGACCTGCGGTCGATGGAAGCCAAGGGCATGGGCGCCACCCGCAACACCCGCCTGTCCCAGCAGGTCCGCGGAAAGATCACCGACCGGATGCGGCACCTCGCCGCCGAGCACGGTATCGCCGTGGTCACCGTCCCCGCCCGCAACACCTCCAAGCACCAACGTAAGAGCTGGTTGTCAAGTCGGTCGCTGAGAGTGTCGTGGGTCAGGAGTTTGCGCTGTTCGTGGTGGTGCGGCTGCGTGGG
>NZ_JBEYSO010000048.1:0-36726 GCF_040642675.1 Micromonospora sp. NPDC047738 | reverse complement strand
CCTTTCCACCCGGTCGATCCAACAATCATGCCAACAGGTGCATCCGAACGTTTTCGCCATTCCCCAACGGAGTCCTTCAGGGCCGAGAAGCTGACGATCCACGTGTAGGACCGGAGCGGGCAGCTTCTCGAAGCCGCCCGCTCGGCCTTCGGACAGGCGTCGTCGACTGGTCTCGACCGGCAACTCGTTGCGCGACTCATCAGCGAGACCGGCCTGTACAGCCCTGCCGCCGTGGCTGCCCTCCATCTCGCCGCGCTCGGGCCGACCACCATCGGCGCCGTCCACGACGCCACGCATCATGGACCCAGCACTTGCCACTTGGTTGTGCTCGTGGTCGTCCATGCGGCGCTCGGCGCCCTCGCCTCCCAGCCGCTAGATCCTTAAGTGTCCACTAACGTTCACCGGGTTTCCGGTGCACTGTTGTGGATCCTCGCCGTTATGGCGAGCGACTCCCAACCTGGTGGTGGGGCGGGCCGCCGCGGGCCAACTGATCCTCTCGCCGCTTGTGGTGGGCGGCGGGGGTCACGCCGGGACTGGCCGGCACCGGGTAGGTGTCGGCCGGCTCGACGGTGCGTGACCACCTTCGGCAGCACAACGGCTGCTTGGGGGTGGTGGGTCCGCCGCCCGGGGTGCGGGTGGCGATGATGGCAGCCACGATCAGGTCACGGTGCCCGGAGAACTGACAGTGCGGGCAGACCAAGGCCCGGCCACGCGGTTTCGGTACCCGCCGCAGACAGGCGGGGCAGGTGGAGGAGGTGGCAGGTACTTGGCAGAACCTAGCCAGCTGAGGTTGCGGTTGTGCAGCAGGCGCACTACCAGCGTTCTCCACCGTGTTCTGGAAAAGCCGGGCGAAGGTGAGCAGCCCGGTGATTATCAGGGTTGGCAGCACCGCGCCGAGGTACGGCTTGATTAGGTGTCCGGCCGCCACCCCCTCCGGTGCTGGCCGGGATGCCGATCCGGGCAGCCGGGCGGCCCTGACGACCGCGTGACGGCGCGGGCTACGCGGTCACCGTGCGGCGAGTACGTCGCCTGGCCGGCGGGGCCGACGGCGCGCTGGGCGCGGCTCCGGTGGAACCCCGCACGACGAGCTCGGGCTCAAAGACCAGCTCGTCGGTCGGGACGGCGTTGCCGGCGATCTCGCTGAGGAGCAGTTTCACGGCGGACTGGCCCATCGCGTCGATCGGTTGCCGGATGGTGGTCAGCGGCGGGTCGGTGCAGGCCATGAACGGCGAATCGTCGTAGCCCACGATCGACACGTCCTGCGGGACGCTCATCCCGAGCCGTCGGACGGCCCGGATGGCACCCAGCGCGATGACGTCGGAGGCGCAGATGAGCGCTGTGGTGCCGCGCTTGATCAGGCGTGTCGCGGCCGCGTGTCCGCCTTCCATGGAGAAGATCGTCCGCTTGATGAGGCCACCGCCGGGGGCGTCGTCGGTGTCGTCGTCCTGGTCGTCGACGGCCCCGGTCAACCGTTGGAAGGCGGCCAGCTTGCGTGACGAGGGCACGTGGTCGCGTGGACCGAGGATGAGCCCGATCCGCTCGTGGCCGAGCGTGGTCAGGTGGGCGTACGCCTGGTCGACGGCATGGGCGTCGTCCGTCGCCACGGTGGGGAACTTGAGGTCGCTGATGCCGGCGTTGACCAGCACGACCGGTAGCCGGCGGTCGAGCAGCCGCTGGTAGTGACCGTGGTCGGCGGCGGCTTGGGCGTAGTTGCCGCCCGCGAAGATTACTCCGGACACCTGCTGGTCGAGCAGCATGTCGACGTAGTCCGCTTCGGACAGGCCGTCCACGGTGCGGGTGCAGAGGACCGGGGTGAGTCCCCGTTTGGCCAGCGCCTCGCCGACGACCTCGGCGAACGCCGGGAAGATCGGGTTCTGTAGCTCGGGCAGCACGAGCCCGACCAGCCGGGCGCGTTCGCCGCGCAGCTTCGAGGGCCGCTCGTACCCGAGCACGTCGAGGGCCGTCAGCACCGAGGCCCGAGTGGCATCCGAGATGCCGGGCTTGCCGTTCAGCACCCGGCTCACGGTCGCCTCGCTGACCCCGACGTACCTGGCCACTTCCGCCAACCTGCGTGTCACGAGCGCAATCATAGTGCATGCCAGTGCAACTACTTGCACGATCGGCTTGGCAGCGAAACCCGTCAATAAATAGCCGTCTGGCCCCATTGACCGTCGCGTAGCCGCTCGGTAACCTTCCTGACACCGCAAGAATTTGCACCGATCCCTACGATTCTTGCCGGCGTTACGTCCGTTCCTACCGTCGCTCCTCTCGTTCTCCACGGGAGGAGGCTCGACCGGTGCGGCTTCGGCAGCGCCGATCGGGCCGCCTCGCGCGGTACCGAAGTGAGCGACCCTGCCCTGCCTCTCGCGGCGCAGTCCCCGCCACGCCGCGAACGCGTCCCCCGCGGAAGATTGAGGTCGCACATGAGAACACTGCACCGGCTGCTCGTGGCAGTCGCCGTCACGGCCCTGACCGTGGCCTCCGCGCCGGCCCTGCCGGCCCAGGCGGCCGGCGGGCCAAACCTCGCCGCCGGCAAGGCCACCTCGGCCAGCAGTTCCACCGACGTCTACTCCTCGAGCAACATCACCGACGGCAACCCGGCGACTTACTGGGAGAGCGCGAACAATGCCTTCCCGCAGTGGGTCCAGGTCGACCTTGGGTCGTCCACCAGCATCGACCAGGCAGTGTTGCGGCTGCCCAGTGGCTGGGGCAGCCGGACCCAGACCCTGGCCGTCCAGGGGAGCCTCGACGGCACCGGCTACGCGACGATCGTCACCTCCGCCACCTACATGTTCAACCCGGCGTCGAGCAACACCGTCACCATCAACTTCCCGGCGACCAACACCCGCTTCGTCCGCCTCAATATCACCGCCAACACCGGCTGGCCAGCCGGACAGCTCGCCGAGCTCGAGGTGTACGGCACGACAGCGTCGACCGGAAACCTGGCCCAGGGCAAGACGATGACGGAGAGCAGCCACGCCGACGTCTACGCCGCGAACCGGGCCAACGACGGCAACTCGGCCACCTACTGGGAGAGCGCCAACAACGCGTTCCCACAGTGGATCCAGGTCGACCTCGCCGCCTCGGTCAGCCTCAACCGGGTGGTGCTCAAGCTGCCCACCTCGGGCTGGTCGACGCGGACGCAGACGCTCAGCGTGCAGGGCAGCACCAACGGGTCCACCTTCAGCGACATCGTGGGCTCCGCCGCGTACACCTTCGACCCCGGTGGCGGCAACACGGTGACCATCAACGTCAACGCCACCACCACCCGGTACGTGCGGCTGAACTTCACCGCGAACACCGGCTGGCCGGCCGCGCAACTGGGCGAACTGGAGGTCTACGGCCTGGGCACCGGCGACAACCAGGCCCCCACCGCCCCCACCAACCTCGCCTACACCGAGCCGGCCAGCGGGCAGATCCGGCTGACCTGGAACGCGTCGAGCGACAACGTCGGCGTGACCAACTACGACATCTACCTCAACGGCAACCTGCTGACCAGCGTGCCGGCGGCGGCACTGACCTACACGGACAACCAGCCGGACAGCGCCACGGTGAGCTACTTCGTGCGGGCCCGGGACGCGGCCGGCAACCAGTCCGGCAACAGCAACACCGTGACCCGTACCGGCCACGCCGGCGACACCATCGCCCCCACAGCACCGACGAACCTCACCTACACCCAGCCCGGCTCGGGCCAGATCCGGCTCGCCTGGGGCGCCGCCACCGACAACGTCGGCGTGACCGGCTACGACATCTACGCCAACGGCGCGCCGCGCGCCAGCGTCAACGGCTCGACCCTCTCTTACACCGACAGCCAGCCCGACACGACGACGGTGTCGTATTACGTCAAGGCGAAGGACGCCGCCGGCAACACCTCCGCCGCCAGCAACACGGTGACCCGCGCCGGGAGCGGCGGCGGCGGAACCAACCTGGCGGCCGGGAAGCCGATCACCGGTTCCGCGAACACCTACATCTACGTGCCGGCCAACGCCAACGACAACGACGTCACCACGTACTTCGAGGGCGCCGGCTTCCCGAGCACCCTCACGGTCAGCCTGGGCGCCAACGCCGACGTCACGTCCGTCGCGGTCAAGCTCAACCCGGACCCGAGCTGGGCGACCCGTGCTCAGAACATTCAGGTCCTCGGGCGGGAGCAGAACTCGGGCACCTTCACCACGCTGGCCGCCGCCCAGAACTACACCTTCAACCCGTCGTCGGCCAACACCGTGACGATCCCGGTGAGCGGCCGGGTGGCCGACCTGCGGCTCCAGATCGCCAGCAACACCGGCGCGCCGGGTGGTCAGGTGGCCGAGTTCCAGGTCATCGGCACGCCGGCACCCAACCCGGACCTGCAGGTGACCGGCCTCTCGTGGAGCCCGTCCGCACCGGTCGAGACGGACCCGGTGACCGTCTCGGCGACCGTCAAGAACACCGGCACTGCGGCGTCCGGCGCGACCGACGTCAACCTCTACCTCGGCACCACCAAGGTAGGCACCGCCGCCGTGGCCGGGCTGGCCGCCGGCGCCTCCACCACGGTCTCGACGAGCATCGGCACGCGCGACGCCGGCAGCTACCAGCTCACCGCCAAGGTCGACGAGGCCAACACCGTCATCGAACTCAACGACGCCAACAACAGCTTCACCAGCAGCACCAACCTCGTGGTCGCCCCGGTGCAGAGCGCCGACCTGGTGGCGGCGTCGGTGACCTGGTCGCCGACCACCCCCGCGGCCGGCAACGCGGTCACCTTCTCCGTCGCCGTCAAGAACCAGGGCACCATCGCGTCCGGCTCCGGCTCGCACAGCATCACCCTGAAGGTGATCGACGCGAACAACACCACGGTGGCGACCCTGAGTGGCGCTGTCACCGGAACGATCGCGGCCGGCGCGACCGCCGCGTCAGTGTCGCTGGGCACCTGGACGGCGGCCAACGGCAGGTACACCGTGCAGGTGGTCCTCGCCGCCGACCCGAACGAACTGCCCGTCAAGCAGGGCAACAACACCAGCACCACGTCGCTGTACGTCGGCCGCGGCGCCAACCTGCCGTACGACATGTACGAGGCCGAGGACGGCACCCTCGGCGGCGGCGCCCAGGTCGTCGGGCCGAACCGGACGATCGGCGACCTCGCCGGCGAGGCGTCCGGCCGCAAGGCGGTCACCCTGAACAGCACCGGCAGCTACGTGCAGTGGACCACCCGGGTGCCCACCAACACGCTGGTGGTCCGGTTCTCCATCCCGGACGCGGCCGGCGGCGGCGGGATCAACACCACCCTGAACATCTACGTCAACGGCGCCTTCCACAAGGCCATCCCGCTCAGCTCCAAGTACATGTGGCTCTACGGCGCCGAAGCCTCCCCGGGCAACTCGCCGGGGGCCGGCAGCCCGCGCCACATCTACGACGAGGCCAACATCCTGCTCGACAGCAGCGTCCCGCAGGGCAGCACCATCCGGCTGCAGAAGGACGCGGCCAACACCTCCCAGTACGCGATCGACTTCGTCAACCTGGAGCAGGTGTCACCGATCGCCAACCCGGACCCGAGCCGGTACGTCGTCCCCACCGGCTTCAGCCACCAGGACGTGCAGAACGCCCTCGACGCCGTCCGCATGGACACCACCGGCACCAAGGTGGGCGTCTACCTGCCGCCGGGCACCTACGACACCGCCCAGAAGCTCCAGGTGTACGGCAAGCCGGTCCAGGTGGTCGGCGCCGGCGTCTGGTACACGAGATTCCAGACCCCGCCGGGCCAGGAGAACACCGACGCCGGCTTCGCGGTCCAGAGCACCGCCAACGGCTCGTCGTTCAAGCACCTGGCGTTCTTCGGCAACTACACCTCGCGCATCGACGGCCCCGGCAAGGTGTGGGGCGAACTGATGAACAACTCGAACCTGACCATCGATGACGTCTGGGTCGAGCACACCGTCTGTGCGTACTGGGGCGTGCACAACGACAACGTCACCATCAAGAACTCCCGGTTCCGCAACACCTTCGCCGACGCGGTGAACTTCACCAACGGCACCACCAACGTCCTGGTCAGCAACAACGAGGGCCGGGGCAACGGCGACGACGCGTTCGCGCTGTTCTCCGCCACCGACCAGGGCGCCTCGGTCGGGAACAACAACAACATCTTCGAGAACCTGACCGCCACGCTCACCTGGCGGGCGGCCGGCATCGCGGTCTACGGCGGCTCCAACAACACGTTCCGCAACCTCTACATCGCGGACCAGTTGACGTACGCCGGCATCACGATCAGCTCGCTCGACTTCGGTTATCCGTTCGTCGGGTTCGGCACCACACCGACTCGGATACAGAACGCCTCGATCGTCCGGTCGGGCGGCCATTTCTGGGGCGCCCAGACCTTCCCCGGTATCTGGCTCTTCGCCGCCTCGAAGGAGTTCCGCGGCATCCGGATCAGCGACGTCGACATCGTCGACCCGACCTACCACGGGATCATGTTCCAGACCAAGTACCCGGAGCAGACCCCGGTCACCGACACCGTCTTCACGAACATCACCATCTCCGGTGCCCAGCGCAGTGGTGACGCGTTCGACGCCAAGTCCGGGTTCGGTATCTGGGCCAACGAGATGCCGGAGTCGGGACAGGGGCCGGCGGTCGGGTCGGCGACCTTCAACAACCTGACCTTCCGGAACAACTACCAGAACATCCGCAACACCACGTCCACGTTCACCATCACCGTCAACCCGTAGCAACCGACCCGACCGGGGTACCCGGCGGCGGTCCCGACCGCCGCCGGGTACCCCGAGTTCCTCCCGCTGCCAAGGAAGGAGCGGACATGACCATTTCCCGTCGCACACTGGTGACGTCGGCGCTGTGGGGTCGGCGCTCGGCGCGCTGTCCACCGCGGAGCTGCTGTAGGCGATGACGGGCCCGGCCGCGGCGGCGAGTCCGCCCGGCGACGTCGTCGGCAAGATCACCGTCGGCGGACTCAACCCCGGCACGGCGTACACCTTCACGGTCACCGCGCAGGATGCCGCGGGCAACGTATCGCCCGCGTCCAACGCCGTAACGCAGACGACCGACCCGGCGACCAACACGAACCTGGCTCGCGGAAAGTCGACCTCGGAGAGCGGCCACAATCAGGTCTACGGATCCGGAAACGCGGTCGACGGCGACGCCAACACCTATTGGGAGAGCGTGAACAGCACCTTTCCACAGTGGTGGCAGGTCGATCTCGGTTCCGCGTCGGGGATCAGCCGGCTCGTCATGAAGCTGCCGCCCTCGTCCGCCTGGGCGACGCGCACCCAGACGCTCTCGATCCTCGGCAGCACCGACGGCTCGGCCTTCGACACGATCGTCGGCTCGACCGGGTACACGTTCAACCCGGCCACCGGCAGCACCGTCACCGTTACCTTCGCCAACACCATCGTCCGATACGTGCGGCTGAACGTGACGGCCAACAGCGGCTGGCCGGCGGGCCAGCTGTCCGAGGGCGAAATCTACTCCGCGTAATGGGGTTCATGAGGGTGCCGCCAGGATGTCCTGGCGGCACCCTCATGGCAGCTCAGCGCGTCGACACCCAGGCTGCGGTGTCCGGGGGCAGCTGGGTGCCGTCCAAGGGACCGCTGCTGAGCAGCACCGTCCCGGCCACGGGCAGTTCGGTGGCCCGGTCCGACAGGTTGACCACGCAGACGAAGCGGCCCTGCGGGCCCCGGCTGAAGGCGAGGACGGACTCGGGCGCCGGCAACCAGGCGAACGGGCCGTCGCCGAGCGTCGGCTCGCCGCGCCGGCAGGCCAGCGCCCGCCGGTACAGCTCCAGCATCGAGTCGGGGTCACCGGTCTGCGCCTCGACCGTCCGGTCCCGCCATGCCCGCGGCTGCGGCAGCCAGGGCTCCCGCGCGGCGTCGGCCGGGCTGAACCCGAACGGTGGCACCTGGCCCGACCAGGGCATCGGCACCCGACAGCCGTCACGGCCGAGATTCTCGCCCTGCGTGCGGTGGAACATCGGATCCTGCCGCAGCGCCTCGGGAATGTCCTCCACCTCATCCAGCCCGAGTTCCTCGCCCTGGTAGAGGTAGGCCGAGCCGGGCAGCGCGAGGGTGAGCAGGATGGCGGCGCGGGCGCGGCGCAGGCCCAGCGCCCGGTCGGTGGGCGCGCCGAGCTGCCGGTATTCGAGGTTGAACGACGTGTCGGCGCGACCGTAGCGGGTCACGTGCCGCGGCACGTCGTGGTTGGACAGCACCCACGTCGGCGGGGCGCCGACCGGGGCGTGCACCACCATCGTCTCGTCGATGACCCGGCGCAGCGCGTCCGGTTCCCACGGGCAGCCGAGGAAGGCGAAGTTGAAGGCCGTGTGCAGCTCGTCGGGGCGCAGGTAGGCGGCGAACCGTTCCGCGTCGGGCAGCCACACCTCGCCGATCAGGGCGCGCGGTTCGGGGTAGCTGTCCGCGATCGCCCGCCACGACCGATACACGGCGTGCACCTCGTCGCGGTCGGTGTAGGGGTGGGGGAACGGCGGGTCGGTGTGATCGAAGTCGGTCAGCGCCGGGTCCTTCATCAGCAGCGCGGCGGAGTCGATGCGTACGCCGTCCGCGCCGCGGTCGAACCAGAACCGCAGGACGTCCTCGAACTCCTCGCGGACCTTGGGGTTTTCCCAGTTGAGGTCGGGTTGCTCGGCGGCGAACAGGTGCAGGTACCACTCGCCCGGCGAGCCGTCCGGGTTGCTGGTCCTGGTCCACGCCGGGCCGCCGAAGATGGACTGCCAGTCGTTCGGCGGCAGCTCGCCGTCCTCGCCTCGCCCGGCCCGGAAGCAGAACAGGTCGCGGGCGGCGGATCCCGGTCCGGTGCGCAGCGCCTCGACGAACCACGGATGCGCGTCCGAGCAGTGGTTGGGCACCACGTCGACGATGATCCGGATGCCCCGCTCGTGCGCCTCCCGGATTAACTCCTCGGCCTCGGCCAGGGTGCCGAAGACCGGGTCGATGGCCCGGTAGTCGGCCACGTCGTAGCCGGCGTCCGCCTGCGGCGACGCGTACCAGGGGTTGAACCACACGGCGTCGACCCCGAGCGCCTCGAGATGGTCCAGGTGCGCGCGTACGCCGCCGAGGTCGCCGATGCCGTCGCCGTTGCTGTCGGCGAAGCTGCGGGGGTAGATCTGGTAGATGACGGCAGAGCGCCACCATTCGGTGGGAAGTGTGCGTGCCCTGGTGGCTTGAGGGGCCTGGATTTCCGCCACGGACTACCTGCTTTCTCGTGCGTATGGTGCTGCCGGCCGCCGCCGCGCCGGGTGGCGGTGGCCGGGCATCACGTCGAGGGGACGCGGACCTGGGTCAGCCCTTGAGGCTGCCGCTGGTGAGGCCGGACATGATGTTCTTCTGGAAGATCAGGAAGAACACGATCGTGGGGACGGCAGCGATGACCGCGGCGGCGACCACCACGTTCATTGGCGTGCCCGTGGAGAACGCGTAGATGCCGACGCTCACCGTCCGGGTTTCGGGTGAGGGCATGACCAGTTTCGGCCACAGAAAGTCCTTCCAGACCGCGGTCACCGCGAAGATGGAGACCACGCCCAGGATCGGACGGGAGATCGGCAGGACGATCGACCACAACGTCCGCAGTGGCCCCGCGCCGTCGATGGTGGCCGCCGCCATCAGGTCCTCGGGGATGGCGTCGAAGAAGCGCTTCAGCAGGAAGATGTTGAAGGCGTTCGCCACCGCCGGCAACCAGATCGCGAAGGGCGAGTCGAGCAGGTTGACGTGCAGGATCGGCAGGTCGATCACGGTCACGTACTGCGGGACGATGAGCACCATCGCCGGGATCATCAGCGTGGCCAGCATCAGGCCGAGGATCAGGTTGCCGAGCACCGGGCGCAGCTTCGACAGGGCGTACGCCGCCGCGGTGTCGAGCACGAGTTGGAACAGCAGCGCCCCGGTGGCGTAGTAGAAGGTGTTGAACAGCAGCTTGGCGAGGTTCAGGTTGGTCCACGCGTCGGCGTAGTTCTGTGCCCGAGGATCGTTCGGGAACAGCGTCGGGGGAGTCTGGGCGATCTCCTGGCCCGACTTCAGCGCGCCCGTCACCATCCAGTAGAGCGGCCCGAGGAAGACGAGCGTGAAGCCCACGACGACGGCGAACAGCAAGATCCAGTAGACGACCTTGCCGCGGCCCCGCCGCAGCTGGGCGGGGGAGATGAGGGTACGGCCCCCGGAATCCTGTGCCATGGTCCTAGTCCTGTCGTGCGGCCAGCCGTGCGTAGACGGCGGAGAAGCCGCCCAACGCCACCAGCATGATCACGCCGAGCGCCGCGGCGCCGTTGAGGTCATTCTGGAAGAACCCGTGCTGGTAGATGAGGTACGCCACCGAGGTCGCGGCGTCCTGCGTGCCGGCGCCGTTGGCGAGGATCAGTGGCTCGATGAACAGCTGCATCGTGGCGACGATCTGCAGCATCGCCATCAGGGTGAGGATCAGCCGGGTCTGCGGGATGGTCACGTTCACGATCCGCCGCCAGATCCCGGCCCCGTCGAGCTCCGCCGCCTCGTACAGCTCACCGGGGATGTTCTGCAGTGCCGCCAGGTAGATCAGCACGGCGCCGCCCATGTTCATCCAGGTCGACGCGATCACCATCGCCGGCATCGTCATCGTCGACGACTGCATCCACTCCGACGTCGGCAGGTGCAGCGCCCTGAGGATGGAGTTGAACAGGCCGGCGTCGCTCGGGTCGTACACGAAGAACTTGAACAGGAACAGCGCCGACGCGGGTGGCAGCATCACCGGCAGATAGACCAGAACCCGCAGGTAGCCCTTGGCATGGCGGAACTCGTTGAGCACGATCGCCACGGCGAACGGCACCACGTATCCCAGGATCAGCGCGAGCAGGGTGAAGTAGAGCGTGTTCTTCCACGCCGTCCAGAAGCTGGGGTCGTTGACGATGCGGACGTAGTTGTCCCAGCCCACCCAGGTGGTCTCGCCTCGCCGGGTCCGCTGGAAGCTCATGACGACACCGCGGATCATCGGATACCAGGCGAAGAGGGCGAAGCAGAGCATCGCCCCGATCAGGAACGCGTGTCCGGTGAGGTTGTCCCGCACCTTCCGACCGAGGCGGGCCCGCGCGCGACGACCGGGAGGCGACTGCCGGCTGCCGGGCTGCTGGCTGGTGCCGGGAACGGTGGTGAGAGCCATGTGCGAGCTCCTGGACGTGGGGGCGGTCGGCCTGCGGACGACGGGCGGGGCCGGGAGCCGGCCCCGCCCGTACGCTCATCCGTTGCTGGCCAGGAGCTGGTTGACCTTGGACTCGGCCGTCTTGAGCAGCGCGTCGACGTCAGCGTTCGCGTTCGTCAGCACCCCGGACATCGCGGCGTCGAGCACCGCGTAGATCGCCTGCGCGTTGCGCGGCTCGCCCTTGATCGGGGCCGGGCTCGCCTCGAAGGCCGTGAAGTTCTCCACCGGGACGTTCGCGTTCGCCTTGCGGAGCTCCAGCTCCTGCTTCTGCGCGTCGCTGCCGACGGCGAACAGCGTCGGCTGGGGGAGACCGACCGGCTGGTTCTGCGGCTTGGCCCGCACGTAGTCGAACTGGCCCTTACCCGGCGTCAGCTTCTCGAACGCCAGCCACTTCAGGCCGGCCTCGACCTGCTCCTTGGTCAGGCCCTTCTTGAAGAAGTAGCCCTCGCCACCGCCGAGCGTCCCCTTCGCCGGGCCGTCCTGACCGGGCATCGGAGCCATCGCCCAGTCCTGGTACTTGCCCTGGAACTGGGTCACGATCGCCGTGGTCGCGTCCGGTGCGCCGACGAACATGCCGACCTTGCCCGCGCCGGCCAGGGTCAACAGGTCCCCCCAGCCGAGCAGCTGCCGCTGACCCATGCTGTTGTCGCCGTACCGCATGTCCTTGAGGTTCTGCAGGACCTGCTTGCCCATCGCGTTGTTGAAGTCGGCCTTCTTGCCGTCGGCCGTCACCATCTCGCCGCCCTGCGCGTAGAGCTCGGCAGTGAAGTGCCAACCGCCGGTGTTGCCCGCGCTGTAGTCGGCGTAGCCGGCGATGCCGTTGCCGAGGGCGGAGATCTTCTTGGCGGCCGCCCGGACGTCGGCCCAGGTCTTCGGCGGGTTGTTCACGTCGAGCCCGGCCTGCTGGAACAGGGCCTTGTTGTAGAGCAGCCCCATCGAGTAGTTCTTCGTCGGGATGGCGTAGAGCTTGCCGTTGTCGGTGAAGACGCCCTTGAGCGCCGGGTCGATGCTGTCCCAGGTCGGGACCGTGTTCTTGTTGGCGTAGTCGGTGACGTCCATCGCCTGGCCGGAGTCGAGCACCTGCTGCAGGTCGGTCATGTACCCGTAGAACAGGTCCGTCACGGTGCCGCCGGCGAGGCGGGCGGTGAAGTCCGGCGGGTTGTTGCACTGCTCGCCGACGCTCACGCTCTTGATGGTGATGGTCGGGTTCTGCCGCTGGAACTCGGCTACGTCGTCGTTCCAGTTCTTCACCAGGTCCTTCTGCGAGCCGACCGGCATGCAGTCGACCGTGATGGTGACCTTGCCCTTGGCGTCGGTCGACCCGTCGTTGCTCTTGGTGGAGCACGCCGTGAGGCTGAGCCCCAGGCCGGCCGCGAGGACTACCACCGCGGCCCTTCGGTAGTGCGGTAGCGACATCTGTCCATCCCTTCGGGAACGGGCGTTCGTAGTGGTGGGTCCCGCGATGGCCGTCACCGCGGCGGTGTGGTGCTGCTTCCCGAGTCACCCCTGGACGAGGTCGACCCCGGTGACGTGGAGGCGTGGCGTGAGTCGTCACTGTAGCGACGGCGACTGATGCTCGCAAGGTCTCGACTGGTTACTGCAAAGAAACGACGCAACTACGTAACCAAGCTCGTTGCTCGACCCGACAGCGATGGCACCGCGATCGGCGCGAGCTACCAAAGGTCCTGCTGGAGTCCAGGGCACACCGACCAAACTCGACCTGCCGCTGCAAGGGGCAGCGCCCGGGACAGGCACTGGTCGAACCATCCCCGGACCCCAGTCCCAGAGGGGCGCCGACCTGCTGGCCGTGGCCGTCTCCGCCGGCACCGACGATCCGCAACTGTCCGAAGTCACCGTCGGCAAGCCCTTGGACCTGGCTGCGCTCGGACACCTTGACCAGCCCGAGCTGGATCAGCCCGCCTTACGCCCCGGCGACCCAGCCCCGCGGCGGCAACGCCTGGCAGCAGGCACCATCCGGCCCACCGCCGTGGAGCTCCCCGCCACGGGGCCTGTGCCGACCGTACGTGCCACGGGCGTCAGCACCGCCGTGCCCGACCTCCGCGCGCCGAACGCCTCGGCCGCCGCGCAGCGGCGCCCTGGCCTCGGCGGCGCGGCGCTGGCGGCGCAGCCACGCGCCCAGGCAGGTGCGTGTTGTCCTCGGCGAACGGGATGCCGCCGCGTGCAGGCAGAGCAGCCAATGCTGACGGCAGGGCAGGCCCACCGACGGCTGGACGTTCAACGTGGCCTAGCGAGGAATCCCGGTCCCTTCAGGGCCGGGAAAAATCGCGTCACGTGCGTGGGCGTTTCTGGTTTTCGATGTACTCGCGGATGACTGCTAGGGGTGCCCCACCGCACGATCCGGCGAAGTACGACGGCGACCACAGGTGGCCGTGCATGATGTGCCGGTTGATCCGGCCGGTGAACTCCTGCCGCAGGTAGTGCGCGGATACGCCCTTGAGTCGGTTGACCAGGGTCGATATCGATAGTTTTGGCGGGTAGTGGACGAGGAGGTGGACGTGGTCGTCTTCGCCGTTGAACTCCCGCAGTTGCGCGCCGAGTTTGTCGCACACGTCGGCCATGATTTGCTCGCACCGGGTGAGCATGGCGTCATTGAGTACGTCCCGCCGATACTTGGTGACGAAGACAAGATGTACGTGCAGGTTGTAGACGACGCTGCGGCCACGGCGAATATCCGGATCCGGGGCCCATCGGGGTGACATAGATAAGATGGTAGACTGTGGACGGTGAAGATCGTTGTGCAGGTGCGGCTGTTCCCGGATGCCGGCCAGGAGGCGGCGTTGCGGGACACGCTGGCGCTGTGCAACGAGGCCGCGAATCTCGCCTCGGTGGAAGCGTTCCAGCGGCGGGTCTATGGGAAGCAGGCGTTGCAGCGGCTTACCTACGGGCGGTTGAAGGCGATGGGGTTGTCGGCTCAGCCTGCGATCCATGTCGCTCGCAAGGTCGCCGGCGCGTACGCCACCCTGACGGCCAACATCCGCGCCGGTAACCTCGGCAAGCCCGGGTCGAAACGCCGCCGCAACGCTGAGGCGAAGCCGGTCGGGTTCCGTCGGGATGCCGCGCAGCCGTTCGACGACCGGTGCCTGTCGTGGCAGATCGCCGACCGCACGGTGTCGATCTGGGCCGTCGGCGGCCGGCTGAACCGGGTTCGCTTCGGCTGCTCACAGCAGCAGTACGCCACCCTGGCCGTCCACCGCAAGGGCGAGTCCGACCTTGTGTGCCGTGACGGCAAGTGGTTCCTGTACGCCACCTGCGACATCCCCGATGTCGAGGTGAAAGAGCCTGGCGGGTTCCTCGGCGTGGACCTGGGCATCGCGAACATCGCCACCACCAACGACGGCATCCGACACTCTGGCAAGGCTTTGAACCGGGTGCGTCACCGTAACCAGCGGCTACGGGCGAAGCTCCAGCGTATTGGCACCAAGTCGGCCAAGCGGCTGTTGAAGGCCCGCCGGCGTAAGGAGGCCCGGTTCGCGGCTGACACGAACCATCGCATCGCCAAGCAGATCGTGACCGAGGCCGAACGCACCGGCCGCGGTATCGCCCTGGAGAACCTCACGGGCATCCGCGACCGGGTACGGCTCCGACGGCCCCAGCGGGTCACTCTGCACTCGTGGGCGTTCCACCAACTCGGCCGGCACATCGCCTACAAAGCGACCCGCGCCGGAGTGGCCCTCGTCCACGTGGACCCGGCGTACACCTCGCAGGGCTGCTCCGCCTGCGGGCACATCGCCAAGGCCAACCGGCCCAACCAATCCATCTTCCGATGCACGTCGTGCGGCTTCGCTGAGCACGCCGACGTGAACGCAGCCCGCAACATCGCCACCCGCGGTGCCGCGGACTGGGCAGCCGTCAGCCTGCCAAACGCGGCGTGACCGATGCAGCCAGCACCGGACACGAACTGCAAGCTCGGCCCTTCAGGGCCGAGAAGCTGACTGGTGGTGCTTTCCGACGGCAACGGAGCGGATCTGGTGGCTGGTGATGATGGCGTAGCCGGCGAGGGCCTCGGATGGTTGGGGCCGCGGTGCTGGCCCTCAAGCTCAGTCCGGCGAGCCCGCGGTCAGCCGCTGCCACACCTGGCCCCGCACGGCATGTCCGGCGCGTTGACCCCGGCCAGCCCGGATAAGCGGGTCCATCGACGTGCGCGTGGCGTGAAGACGCGAGGTTAGCGCCCGTACGGTCATTGGATCGGGGAGGATGCCGGCATTGGCCGTGCTGCACGGGCACGCTGTCGGAGGAGTCCGGATGACCGAGTTGTTCCCGCCGATCCCCCTGTCCGCCTGGGCGGACTCAAAGGAAACCGTCCACCGGTTCACACAGATCGTCGGCAAGATCCGGCTGGACCAGGCACCGCCCCGCAACCACTGGTGGCACGTGCCGTTCCACCTGACCGGCCGCGGCATCACCTCCCGGCCCATGGGCCGGGACCTGATGTTCGCCATCGACTTCGACTTCGTCGACCACCGGCTGGCCATCAACACCCTGGCCGGCCAGACGGCCTCCTTCCCGCTGCCTGGCCTGTCCGTCGCGGCGTTCCACGAACGATTGTTCGCCGCGCTGTCGCACCTCGGCATCCGCGCCCACATCGGGGCCAAGCCCTACGATCTGACCGACCGCATCCCGTTCGCCGAGGACACCACGCACGCCGCGTACGACTCGTACTGGGTCAACCGGTACTGGCAGGTACTCAGCCAGGTGGGGCTGGTGCTGGAGGATTACGCCGCCCGGTGCAACGCCAAGACCAGCCCGGTGCACCACTTCTGGCACACCTTCGACATCGCGGTCACCCGCTTCTCCGGCCGGCAGGTGCCGCAGCCGGACACCGTCGACCCGGTGACCCGGGAGGCGTACTCACACGAGGTGATCAGCGCCGGCTTCTGGTTCGGCGACAAGAACATCCCCGAACCGGCCTTCTACTCCTACACCGCGCCCGAGCCCGACGGCCTCACCGAGGAACCGCTGCGACCCGCGCAGGCACGCTGGGTCGAAAACCGGGGCGCACACCTCGCGCTGCTGACCTACGACGACGCCCGCGCCGCCACCGACCCGCGCGCGACCGTCCTCGACTTCCTGGAGAGCGCCTACCAGGCCGGCGCCCATCGCGCCGGCTGGGACACCAGCAAACTACGCACCCAGTACGCACCCTGACCACCGGCACCAACCTGATCGGGTCCGTCGTGCCCCGGCCTGCCAAGGTCATCTGCCGGCCAGGTAGGACGGCGACCACTGGCTGCGGCGGCCGGTCCCCGACGATGTCGTGCCGGAGCACCTCGTACCCGCCGTGCGGGTCCAACCAGGCCGGATTGATGTCCGTGGCCAGCACGTAACCGGTTGGTCCGACGGCCGTGGCGAGCGCCTCGGGAATGCTGGGGCCTCCGGCACCAACTTCCCAGCAGCGCCAGCCCGCCCTCACGCCCATGACCCGGCTGAGGCTGCTGCCGTCGAGTTTCAGCGCCCACCACGAAGCATCTCACCGTAGAAAACGCCCTGATCATGACCGAATGTGCTAACACCCCGCGACCAGGCCGTTGTCGCCGCGGATGTCGAACGGGTTCCACGAGCGAGCGCTGCCTGGACCCCCGTCCGGCAGCCCGAGCGCTGGCACCTTCAAGAGGTGGCCGCGGTGGTAGGTAGCCCGATCAGTCCGCACAGATTGGTCCGCCGTGCTTGAACAGGGGAGCGCTTCGCTGGATCGTCCGGAGGCAGCGGTGCTGTGGCCACTGCGGCATTCGTTGTCGCGGATCTCCGCCCGAGGTCAGGCGGTTGCCTCCCACGATGACGTGGGGGGCGGAGATGAGCGGGGCTCATGGGCGGGGCTGGAGGTGAGTTCCGGCCGGGCGCGGGTGGGTGCGGCGGCGGAGCCGGTGCTGCGTCGGCCGGTTGCGCCGATGCTCGCGGCGCCGGTTGATGCGGTGCCGGAGGGTCGGGGTCTGGTGCACGAGCCGAAGTGGGATGGGTGGCGGGCGATCGCTTTCCGCGAGGTGGATGGGGTGTATTTGCAGTCGCGGGCCGGTCGGAGCCTGACGACCTACTTCCCGGATATCACCCGGGCGATCCGGGCGGCCATCCCGCCCGGTGTGGTGCTCGACGGTGAGCTGATCGTCTGGGAGCGTGGCCGGACCAACTTCGCGCAGTTGCAACGGCGGATCACCGCCGGCCGCGCTGTGCTGCGCGTGGCGCGTGAGTGTCCTGCCCATTACGTGCTGTTCGATCTGCTCGCCGACGTCGGCGGCCGGGTGCTCCTGGACCTGCCATTGTCGGAGCGCCGGGCCCGGCTGGAGCGGCTGCTCGCCGGCGCCCCGGCGCAGCTCACCGTGACCCCGCAGACGGCCAACATGGGGGAGGTGTCGGACTGGTTGTTGAACTGGACGATCGCCGTGGGGATCGAGGGTGTGGTCAGCAAGCGCCTGGCCGGCCGGTACGAGCCCGGCCGCCGCGGCTGGTCGAAGTTCCGTACTCGCATCGTCACGGAGGCCATCGTCGGCGGGGTTACCGGCAGCATCAGCCGCCCGGAGACCCTGCTGCTCGGCCGATTCGACCGGCGGGAACGGCTGCGGTACACCGGCCGCTCCCACCCATTGACCACTGATCAGCGGGCGGGGCTGGCCGAACAGCTCTCACCGCCACGCATGCCGCGCCGCGGCGCGGTCGCACACCCGTGGCCGAATCCGTTGCCGGCGTCCTGGTCCGGCCAGTTGGACCGGCCAGAGCCGCTGCCGTACGTGCAGGTGGAGCCCAGCGTGGTGGCGGAGATCGACGCCGACGTGGCGTTCGAACACGGACGATGGCGCCACCGCGTGCGCTACGCGCGGGTCCGGACGGACCTGTCGGTCTATGACGTGCCGCTGCTGCTCGGCGAGGAGGAAGGCTACTTCGGCGACCCGGGGTGAGCATTCGCGGGCCTGCAGTGAGTGGCTTCTCATAGATGTTCCGTCCGGGACACGAAGCCATGGGGACTCTCAGGCACGGAAAGGGTCGCGCGCCTCGTAACCCGATCGGGAGGACTAGCGCCCCATTCAAAGGCGGGAGTTGTGGACGCCCGAGGAGGCAGTGGTATCGCCGGCCGCCGGTGCGGGAGATAGCCGGGTCGCGGGTCGCGGGAGGGCCGCCCGCCGACCCGGGCGATCAACGACTCGGTCGGCGTAAGGCCGAGTTCGGCGTGCAACATCGTCGCGTACCGGTCGAACTGCCGGTGAGCCTGTGCGGCGTTGCCTTCGGCAAGGTAGACGTCGATCAACGCTCGGTGCGCGGACTCGCGCAGCGGCTCGGCGGCGATCACCAGGAAGGCGACGTCGATCGCCTCCGGGTATCGGCGAAGCGTGCACAGGCGGCGTGCGAGCGCCTCCAGGGCGCGCAGCTGAAGCTGGCGGAGCCGTTCCCGTTCCATGACCAGCCAGTGTTCGTCCCAGTCGGGCAGTAGCTCCGCGATCAGGGCGGCAACCTGGGCGTCGGCCGGCCGCAGGTCAGGATCGTCGGACAGCAGCCGCAGCGCCTGACCGCGGCTGTGGTTGACGTCCACGTCTACCAGGTCGTGCAGGCGCAACCGGTCGCGCTCGACCTGGATCAACTGGGGGTGGCACTGGCGGATCCGCCACAGTGCAGTGCGAAGGCTCGCGTACGCACGGTCGGTCGACACATCGGACCAGAGCCGCTCGGCCAGTTGATTGCGCGCGCTGTTCGGTCGGTTTTTGCAGTCCAGCGCGAGGTATGCGAGCACCCGGCAGGCCTGTATCGGCAGGGCGACGGGGGCGCCCCCAACCCGTAGGTCGAAGCCGCCGAGCAGTGAAACGCAGGCCGAGGAACGAGATTCCGTGGCGGGTTTTTTGCGGTGGATCACCGGCATTGAGGGCCTCCTCAACAGGTGCCCGAACCTACGAAACATGCTCGTCCGGCGTTCGTGGCGGGAGCAAGGAAATGTAACGAGCACGACGGACCGCTCGCCCATCAGTGCTGATTGGTGGCCTTTTGCCCAGTGCCCGCCGGGCACCCGAACGCCGACGGATACGCGGCGTTGACGCTCCGGCATACGCCGGCCGGGCACGCTCGTCCCCGTTGCTGAGAGTCAGGGGGGCCGGAATGAGCGTGCTGGGCGGAACGTACGCCGGGACCGCCGATGCGGTCGGGCACTACTCGCCTTTCGCGGGCGTCCATACGGTCGCTGCGGCCCACCCGGAGGCGGCGCCGGCGGACGTGGGTTTGCTGGAGTCGCCCTTCGGCGCCGGGTTGACCGGCGAGTTGCGCGACCGCACGGAGGAGACGGCGGCGGAGCTGCTGGAGACGTTGCGGGACGAGGACTTCGCCGAGGCGCTGGAGCAACTCGTCGACGAGGCGGCGGCACGGCACGTGGCGCAACAGGCGGCGTGGTCCGCCGCGCCGCCGGAGGCGGAGTCGTGGACTGCGTTGCAGGAGTGGCTCGAGCCATTGGCGGAGGCCTCCGAGCGGGCCATCGACGGTCTCGCGGAGAGCGTGCGCAGCACCGACGTCCACGCGATGAGCGGTGGCGACTTGGAGTCCTTCCTCGCCTCGGCCGGCGAGGCGGCATCGCTCGGGTCGGAGGGGTTCGACCAGTTCCTCGGCGGCCTGCTGCAGAAGGCGAAACAGGTGGTCAAGGGTGCGGTCAACCTGGCGAAGAAGGGTGTCGCCGCCGTCGGGCGGATCCTGCCGATCGGGCCGCTGCTCGACAAGCTGAAGGCTCTGGTCCGGCCGCTGTTGCAGCGGGTGCTCGGGGCCGCCCTGAACAAGCTGCCACCGTCGGTCCAATCGATCGCGAAGACGCTCGCCGGGAAGCTGGGGCTGGGGGAGCGCGAAACGGCGTCCGGCGCCGACCTGGTCAGCGGGCTGTCCGAGGAGTTGGACCTGCAGCTCACCAGCCTGCTGCTCGCACCGGACACGTTCGACGAGATGGTCGAGACGGCCGAGTGGGAGACCGGGCCCGACGGCGGGGGCAGGGATCGGCTCGCTGACCTCGACGAGGCCCGGACGCGCCTGGCGCGGCAGCTCACCGACCTGCCGGCCGGCACTCGACCGTCCGCCGAGATCGAACAGTTCATCCCCGCGGTGCTGGCGGTCCAGCCGCTGATCAAACTTGGCATCTCCATCATCGGGCGGGACAAGGTCGTCCGCTTTATCGCCGACCGAGTCGCCGACCTGATCAAAGGGATCATCGGTGCAGACGCGGCGCGGGCGATCTCGCAGCCGATCGTCGACGTGGGCCTGCGGATGCTGGGCTTCGAGGTCGCGCCCGACCAGGAGCAGGCGCTGGCCGGTGAGGCCCTCGCGTCGACTGTCGAGGGCACCGTCCTGCGGTTGCTCGAACTGCCCCCCGCCGCCTTCGAGGACCAGCTTCAGCTCGACGGCGCGCTGCAGCAGGCGTTCGCCGAGGCGGCTGCAGCGTACCTGCCCGACCGGCTGCTGCGTGCGGACCTGCCCGAGCGGGAGACCGCGGGCGAAGGCGGCGTGTGGGTGCTGATGCCGAGGGCGGCGCGACCCCGCTTCCGGTTCCGGCGGTACACCCGAACCTTCCTGGTGCCGGTCAGTCGCCAGCTCGCCCGCTGCGTGCCGTGGTCGGACGGCGGCACCCTGGAGACCCACCTGCTCGACCGGGGCGTCGAGCGCTGGCCAGTGCAGGCCGAGGTACATCTCTACGAGGCGCTACCGGGCACTCATCTCGGCCATTTCACCCAGGACGAGGCCGCCGGCGCGCGGTCGCCGGACAGCGGCGAGTACGAGTACCTCACCCCCGAGATCGCCGGACTGCTGGTCGGCGAGCCGGCGCTCGGCCGGGCGCGATCGGCGGGCGGAACGGAGGCGGGCCGGCCGCGACCGCAGGCGGGCGACCGATTCTTCCGGGTCCGGGTGCCCGGGTTGCCGCCCCGGTCGCGGCGGTACCGGCGGATGCTCGTCCGCCTCGACGCCTCCGGGCAGCTGCGCGTCCTGCTACGCCTGTCCGAGCGGCAGGCACAGCAGATCCTCACCCGGCTGGCCGGGGCGGCCTCGACCGGACAGCGTGACCTGCCGTCGGTCCTGCTCGCCCTGCAGGGTCAGTACCGCCGGGCACTGCCCGCCGTGCTGGCCGCCCGGCTGCTCAAGCGGTCGCTGATCGCCGATCCGGGCCAAGCCCGCGTCGCGGCTGACCGGGTGGTCGCCGCGCTCACCGCCGGGCTGTCGAACTTCCTGAACAAGAACGCCGCGCAGTTGGCGTCGGCGGTGAGCGACCCGGCCGACGGCGTGACGATCACCCTCACGGTCACCGGGCTCTCCCGGCAGACCCTGGCCGCGGACCTTCCGCCAGCGCAGGCCGGCGTGCAGCCCGGGAGGCAGGGTCGTGGCTGACGGTGCCCTGGTGGTGGACCCGCAGGTGGGTCCGGCCACCGCCGAGGATCGCGCCACGCTCGCTGTGGAGTTGCGACACTGGCGGCGCGCGGCCGCCGCACTCGCCGAGCTCGACACCGTCGCCGCCCCCGCCGCGTGGGGGGCGCTGGAGTCGTACCTCGGGCTCGGGGTGCGGGGCAGCCTGCGGGCGGTCGCGGCGCGTGTCACCGCCCAGGCCGACCAGTTGGGAGCCAGTCTCGCCGCCGCCACCGACCCCGCCGACCTCGACCGGGTGCGGGCTGCCCTGCTGCGGCTGCGGCGTGACTACCTCCGGGCGGAGACGGTCATCGACTTCTTCGGCGACGCCGTGAACACCCGCACCAACCCGCGGATCGCCGGGATCCTGCGCGGGCTCGACGCGCTCGCCGTCGACAGCATGGAGCGGGGCCTCCGCCCAGTCGGTATCGACGTCCCGCCCGTGCTGACCTATCTGGACAAGGGGATCGGTGCGTCGATCCTGCGGGCCGGTGCCCGGCTGTGGGACACCTCCCTCTCACCCGTGGCAGCCGTCAAGATCACCCGCCACAACCTGTGGCGACCGACGTCCCTCATGCACGAGACCGGCCATCAGGTCGCTCACCTGACCGGCTGGACGGCCGAGCTCGGCGCAGCCCTGCACGACACACTCGCGCCGTTCTCCGCGCTGGCTGCCGAGACCTGGCGGGGCTGGGCCGGCGAGGTGGCCGCCGACGTATACGCGTTCGCGCTGCTCGGCTACGCACCCGTACCCTCGCTCGCCACGGTCGTCGACGGTGAGACCCGCGCGGTGTTCCGGATGCCGTTCGGCGATCCGCATCCGTTTGCCTGGCTGCGCGTGCTCTTCAACGTCGCGCTGTGCCGGTCGTGGTTCGGGCCCGGCCCGTGGGACGGTCTGGGAGCGGCGTGGTTGGCGCGCCACCCGGTGGAGCGGGCACCGCACGACGCCGCCGCGGTCGCCGCCGCCACCCTGCCCCGCCTGCCCGCGCTGGTGGACGCCTGCACCCGGACGGCGATGCGTGCCTTCGGCGGCGTGCCGCTCGCGACGGTTCTCGATCCGCGGCGGGTGGCGCCCGCCGAGCTGGAACGGCTGGCGCAGCGCGCCGGCCCGTCGCTCTACACCTCGCGCTACCTGCAGCGGATCGAGCCGATGCGGGTTCTCGGCTGGATCGTCCTGCGCGGCGTCACCGCCGGCACACCCGGCACCGACGTGGAGAACTGGCTACGCCGGATTGGCAGCGAGCAGGCGCCAGCCGCATAAAAACAGGGGGACGACCATGACCACCAATCAGAACAACCAACTGGCGGAGATTCTCACGAAGATCGCCAAGATCGAGGAGCGGCAGGCCGAAGCGCTCGCCGCGCTGGTGTCAGACCGGGAGCGCGCACCGCTGGGGGGCATGGGCATCGGGCAGGCCGGCATCGAGCTGCGCTTCCGGGCGCTGCGCAACGCCCTCGGCAACATGGGCCGCCGGGGTGAGACGGACCTGGCGTTGCGGCAGGTGGAGCTGCATCCCGACGACACCCCGCGGCTGGTCTTCGTCGACGGGCTGCCGTTCGGTACCGAGCACATCACCCTGTTCCTGGCCGACGGCAAGCAACGAGCGGTGGCGGCGTCCGCGCTGACGGGTCAGCCACCCCAGCTGCTCAAGCCGGGGGAGGTCCGCACCATCCAGTTCGACGACGAAGGGCACCGGCCGCTCGCCTTCGCCCTCGTCCGTCGCGTGCCCGCTGCGGGCGCCGGGCCCATCAAGTAAAGCGAAAGGTCATCGACATGTTCCGCACGTTGGCCCAGTTGATCAGTGATCCGACCCTGAAGGGCGGGCTGGCCCCGGACCCGGCCACCACGTTCGCGATTCATCCGATACAGCTCAGCCGCTGGCTGGAGGAGATCTGGGCCGGCGGCGGCGTCGCGTCCTGGCCCCAGGCATCCGCGACGCCCAAGGCCCTCGGGGACCCGGCCGTCATCGACCGTCTCAAGCTGCCCGACAATCTCCGTGACGTCGGTCTGCGATCGGGTGTGCGGCCGACGTCGCCCGCAACCACCCAGCCCGCCTTCGCGGGGCCTCCGGCGCTCGGGGTCGACCTTGGACCGCTGCCCTGGGAACACATGATCTACCCGTACCTGGTCGAGAGCACCGGCATCCTCCAGATCATGGCGGAGGTCGTTCGGCGGTACGTGGTCGGCGAGACCTTGCCGACTCCCTCCGTAGCGACCGTGGCCTGGGTGCGGGCCACCGAGGAACTCTTCTTCCGTGACCCGCCGCTGTTCCACGTCGGCGGGCTCACCAGCCAGCTCCGGCCGGACGCCGAGGTGAACCGGCGCAACGCGTACTGGCGGATGTTCGGCTGCGACCTGCCGCACCCGCCGCGTGGCCCGATCCAGGGACAGCCCTGGAAGCAGGACACCGGACCGGGCGCCAACCTGCGCTTCATCGAGTTGTGGACCGACCTGCTGCGCCAGGTGTGGGTCGGCATCGAGAACGATCGCAACCAGGTCGGGGCCAATCCCACGGACCCGAACTACGTCGGCTACCTCTGCCAGACGATCGGCGAGCTGCTGCGTCTGCGGCGGCGCGGCGGGCTCCTGGCGCGCGAGGAGTTCGCCTACGGCGCGATGCTGAGCTGGTTCCACCTGACGGTCGAGTTCGACACGGCGGTGGTGGAAGACCTGAGTGCCGGCGCCGGGGGCACCGGCGGCAATCCCGCCGACCGGTTGGCGGCGATCGGCACCCGAGTCGGCATCGTGCCGCCGCGGCACGCCCGTGAACTGTTCGAGCTGGCCGACCTGCTGTCGCCGGTGCTGTGGTTCGTCGAGCTCGACCAGTTCAGCGCCCCAGCGAACGCCGAACTGCTCTACCGCTCGTTCGGCACGCCGAACCCGCCCATCCGGGCGACGATGAACCGGATCATCGACCTGTGGCAGTCGGCCACGGGGGACCGGATCAAGGACTCGGCGGTCACGACGAGTCGTTCCGCAGGTGGGGCGCCCCAGGCACAGCCGACCCGGCTCCCGACGCCCACCTCCTCCACGCCACGGTTCAATCCGGCGGTCCCAGCACCGCTTGGCCCAAACGCGAATGGCGCGAGCGCCGCGCACCGGCCGTGATCGGAGGCGGAGATGGACACGGCGGCGGAATCGACGGTGTTCGCCCCCCTCGTGCAGCCCCCAGAGGGCGAGCAGGCCGGCCGGTGGCCGCTGCGAAACGACGTGTTCGCGCGCATTGACGAGCGGGAGGAGTACGCGTCCGCGGAGCCGGAGTCGGCCGGCCACAGCCCGACGGTGGAGCCGGTCTCCGAACTCGAATCAGAGGATCACGCTCTGGAGCCGGACCTGGCCGACCTCACGCCCGAGCCGGTGGACTACCGCCCCGAGCCGGAGTTGGCCGACTACGGCCCCGAGCCGGAGTTGGCCGACTACGGCCCCGAGCCGGAGTTGGCGGACATCGCGGCTGAGCAGACTGGTCCCCTCACCGAGGACACCCCGGCCGAGGAGTCGACCCTCACGGTCCAGGTGCTCCCCGGACGCCTCGTGGTGGAGCGGCACCCGATGCTCGCCGCGCACGTCGGCAAACCGCCCGACCTGATCGTGAAGTGGAACGCGATGACCGAGCCGTCGACCGTCGACGTGGTGGTCCACCTGCACGGGTACTCGAGCCGAGGCCGCGCGATGAACCTGGTTCGCGACAAGGAACCGATCAGCGGCCTCGACTTCCAGGACCCCGCTGGTTCGGGCTCACCAGGACGGACGTCGCCTACCGTCATGGTGCTGCCGCGCGGCCACTACTTCGGCGGGCGCTCCGGCATGGGCTACTCCTTCCCCGCACTGACGAAGCCGGGCGCGATCCAGGCCCTCATCAACGACGCTCTCGCCCGCTTCACGGCGGAGACCGGTGCCAGCGTGACGACGGGACGCCTCATCCTGACGGCACACTCCGGCGGTGGCGCCCCGCTGATGGCGATCCTGAAGCACACCGACCCGGATGAGGTCGTCACCTTCGATGCGCTTTACACCAATCCCGCGCCACTGATCGAGTGGGCCCGGCGGCGCATCGCACGCGGCTCCGGGTCGTTGCGCGTCATCTACCGCGCAGGCGAAGGCACCGCCGCGCACAGCGAACAGGTGCACCGCGCGATCCGTGGATCGGCGCCGGACACGTTCCGGGTGGAGCGCACCCGCGTCGGGCACAACGACATCCCGCAGCGGTACGGCTGGCGCCTGCTCGCCGACCCCGCCGCGCGACTGCCGGACACATCCGCTCCCCGCACCCAGAACGAAGCAGAGGATGAAGAGTACTTCGGCTCGACGGGGTGGCGCTTCGAAGACGTCGAGGGTGAACAGGACGAACTCCTCTTCGAGGAACGCTACGGCGGCGCCGACGAGGGCCCGACGGCCGACGTCATGCCCTCGGACGAGGAGTCCGGCGAGGTCGAGACGGAGGAGTGGCAACGGGACCGGGAAGTCGCCGGCGAGTTCCGGCCGGGGCAGCACGAGGCGTTCCCGTCCGGCCTGGTACTCACGACCGTGTCCGGTCCCACCGGGCCCGACGAGGAGCACTGGGACCCGAACGGCACCAGTCTGCCACTGTATGACACCGGCCCTGCCGTACGGGCGCAGCGGCTCTCGGCGAACTTCACCGTCGGCGAACTCGTCAGCAGCGGCGGGCGAACCGCGGACAAGGCCAGAATCTCGGCGGAACTCGTCCGCTGCCTGCAGGCCATCCGCGACCGCGTCGGCAAGCCGATACGCATCACCTCCGGATACCGCTCCTGGGCGCACAACGTCGAGGTGTACCGCGGACGCGGCAAGACACCCACCCACAGCCGGCACTGCAGCGGCCAGGCCGCAGACATCAGCATCGCCGACATGACCGGCATGGAGATCGCCAAGGCAGCGATCGACGCCTGCGGTGACCGAATCGGGGTCGGCATAGGCGGATCCTTCGCCCACATCGACGTGCGGGGACGTTGGACCCGGTGGACGTACCTGAGCAAGGATGCGGACCGACGGGCGCTCGCCGAAATCGACGCCTACCGGACAGGGCGAGCCAGGCCAACCCGGCCCACGCCGACCCCGAGCCCGCCGACGTCACCAACTCCCGCGACGAACACCACCAGGACCCCCGAGCGTGCCGCCGGCCGGGTCACACTGGGCAAGTTCAGCAAGTGTGCCAAGGGGGAACAGCTCGGTGCGCGCGCGATCGCCGACCAGTGGCGACAGCTGACGGGGCGCAAGGCCGGCACCTTCAACTGTCGGCTGATGGCGTCCGGTAAACCCTCCCTGCACGGCGAAGGCAGATCGGCCGACCTCTACGCCCGGGCCGGCGATCCAGGCCAACGGGCGCAGGCCGACGCCTACGTGGCATGGCTCGTCGCCAACGCCGTCGAACTACAGGTCGCGGTGATCATCTGGAACGGGAGGATCTGGTACTGGGGACGGCGAGCCGAGGGCTGGCGACCGTACCCCGGCCAGAACAAGCACACCGACCACATTCACGTCGATCTCAGCTGGGAGGGTGCGCTGCACCCCAGCACCCTCTTCGCCGGCCCGGTACCGGGACTGAACGGAACACCGGCGCCGGCTCCGGCCAGCGGGTCACACGTCGCGACCTTCGTACGGGAGCACCTGCCGCACGCCAAACGCAGCCAGGACGAGACGGGCGTCCCGTGGTTGGTCACGCTCGGCCAGGCCGCCCTCGAGTCCGGGTGGGGAAGACACGCACCGCGGAACAACTTCTTCGGCATCAAGGCCAAGGCGAGCGATCCGGAATCGACCCGACAACTCCTTCGTACGAAAGAGGTGCTCCGCCACCCCAACGCCGTCTTCCCCGAGATCATCTCGGTGACACCCCGGCCCGACGGGAGGTACGACTACGTCGTCAAGGACTGGTTCCGCGCATACCCCTCGCCAGCCGAGGCGTTTTCCGCGCACGGCGCGTTCCTCCGGCGCCACAAGCGGTATGCGCCAGCGTTTGGTCACGTCGGCGACCCCTACGCGTTCGCCCGGGCAGTCGCCGCGGCCGGCTACGCCACCGATCCGTCCTACGCATCGGTGCTGACGAGCGTGATGCGAACGATCGAGAAAGAGGTGGAGAGGGGAGTGCGGTGACCATCCGATCGCAGCGCGTCTGAGGTGGGCGTGACCGGACGATCATCGCCGCCGCTGGTTGTCGCACGAGCCCCATCGCGGTGGGCGACGGCTGGGCGTCGCGGGCCGGAAGTCACCGCCGATGACGAGAATGCCGCTCGCCGTGAACGCAGCCCAGCACGCGGGGGACTCTCAGCGCCGAGCGCGGCGCTTGCGGGGAGCCGATCACCACTCGAGCACCGCAGCCGCCTGGGCGAAGCGTTCGTCGTCCAGCAGTTCGTCGGATTGCGACATGGCGGCCATGGGGCAGGCCGGCCGATCGGCAGCCGCCGCTACGACCACCTCTGGAAACGCATCGGCGAACGCCTACCCTGGGTCGCCGCCCAGGGCATCTCCACCCACTGGCTGCGCCACACCACCCTCACCTGGGTGGAACGCCACTTCGGCTACGGAGTGGCCCGCGCCTACGCCCGCCACACCGACCGCTGCGGACCCGCCACCACCACCTATATCAAGGCTGACCTGCAGGCCGTCGCCGCCGCCCTCGCCGCCATGACCGGCCAACTCCACCCGCTAGCCGCCTTCACGCCTACACCCGATAGGTAGGCGACGGTCGGGCCGCAGTCAGTGCATGGGGCCATTACCCCCGGGTCCTGCGCCCGCAGCCCCCAATCGGTAACACTGCGTAACAGGCGCGCGCCACTTCGGCGAACCGCTCCGCATCCGGATCTGCCGATGACAGTACATCACTTAGACGTGTTGAATGCTCGCTAGCTAACAAAAGGCTTGACCGATCCTGTTCGAAGCGGCACGCTGCGGGAATCGAGGCACGCTTCTAGCGAGAGGGCACTTATGTCCGCCGATCCAGGGCCGCACATTGTCTTCTCGGTCGAGCCTGACGAGGCGCGATGGCGGGGCTACGTTCTCAAGCTAGGCACCAGCCGCCATGAGTTCTCGGAGCCCGACAGCCCCTCTTTTGGCTTCGGCAGCCTGTATCGAGGACCTGGTGCCATGTTGGACCAGTGGGTGACCCTTCTAGAAGGGTTGTCACCGGCCGGCGGCGCAGTGATGCTTCCATACAATTTCTCCGACCAGTGCACCGGTTGGCTTCGGGCCTCCTCGCCGGACGGTGTCGTTGTCGAGGTACAAGCGGGATGGAGTCTCCTCGGCCAGTACTGCTTCGACCCGTCGGACTTCGCCTCCGTTGGGGCATCCCTCAGCGACTTCACGCCAATACCCAACGCGCGCATCCAAGGTCGAATATCGGACGTCCTCAACGCGCTCAAGGCATGCCGTGGCACATACATAAACTCGATTTTCGCTCAGGACTAGGACAGACCTTTCGGCGAGCCACTATGGGGCCGGCAGGCACGGTTTGGATGAACACCCACCGGCCAAGGTCAGCCACCTGGTCTGCCGCGATGAGCGCGTAGCCGATGAGCGGACTCCTTTATGTGCGGAATCGGGGTGGGCGCTGCCGCCCAGCCGGCCGTCCCTGATGCCGCTACCAGATGATGATGCCGCCGCGTACCGCCTTGGCGCGCTCCACAGCGTGCCGCATATTGGTCAGGTAATGGAGAATACGATCCGCATCGTATCCAGTCGCGGCGGATAGTTGCTCGACGTTCTCTGCCAGGAGTACGCACTCCTGCTCGAAGGCGTCGAGCTGGCCGGGCGGGACCTGGAGATTCCCACGGTTCTCGACCGTGATGTCAGCGAGTTGCGGCAGGGACGTCGCGCCGAGATGTCGTGCGGCTGCGGAGCCCCACAGCTCATAACGAAAGCTTTCAGCTCCTACTCCAGTGCTGGTGCCCGGCGGATCCACGACAACCTCCCGACCGGCGTAGGCGTCGTCGTCCGGTATCCACACTGAGATATCGAGGCTCATCCCCGCACTCCCGTCATGTCTCGAATCACGGCTACTGTATTCTCCGGTGGAGGCATCGGCTCGGAGAGCGGGCAGCGACCGCCAGGCGGGCTCGACGGTCGCGCGGTATGCAGCCACGACGTCGTTCATAAACGTTTTCCACTGCAGGAAGGGAAACTCGATGCTGCCTGGACTGCGGATGGTGAGCGGACCCCACCCGTCCTCTTCGGCTTCCGTGAGGGCCCAGCCTTCGGCGCTGGCGACCTACCGGTATCCGGACCTTGCCTCACGGCAATCCCAGTGATCGAGCTGGTACGCCAGCCGCTCCTGCAAGCTAGGACCGAACCGCGGCTCTGGCAGCGACGGCCCTTCGCGGAGCAGGTTCAGGGCGACAGCGAGCATCGGCCGAGCAACGCGTATCTCCTCGTCGGTGGTCAGCGGTGTGAAGCGTGACAACAGCGCAAGGAATACGTCGACTGGTACAACCACCGCCGTCTTCACAGCTGGTGATGAAGCACTACCCGCCGAGTTCAAGGCTGACGCGGTCGCGTTGTACCGGTCTCGGCCGGGGGTGACGATCGGGCAGGTCGCTGACGATCTGGGTGTCAGCCGGGAGACGTTGCACAGTTGGGTACCGATACTGGCGCTGGCGGAGAGAGCAGCCCTGGTCATGATCAGGTCGCAGCGAGCCGGCTGAGTGCGGAAGGATTCAGCCAGTTCCGGACCCTGATGGCCCTTGAGTAGCAGGCGCCGGAGAACAACGCTTAGCCGTGCTGGCCCCACCTCGACATCGAAGGCGTTCCCGACCCCGGAGCACCTCCCCTGGATCGACCCCACCCATCCGGCCTGGCGAACGGCCCGGTGTCCGTGGCTTCGCCGATCAGAAATCCTCCGCCACGTCGTCAGTTCAGTTAGCACTCTCGCACCGGTGGAAGGATTAACGACATGACCGACGCCAGACGGCTTGGCGCCGCCGAGGCCACATTCATCGCGGCGGTCCGCGCGGACGATACCGCGCGGTTCGCGCTCCTGACCGAGCGCCACCGGCGTGAGCTGCAGGTGCACTGCTACCGGATGCTCGCGAACTACGAGGACGCCCAGGACATGACGCAGGAGACGTTCCTGCGAGCGTGGAACAAGCGGGAGTCGTTCAAGGGCCACGCGGCCCTGCGGACCTGGCTGTACCGAATCGCGACGAACGCCTGCCTCGACTTCCTGAGGAAGCGCGACGACCGCACACCCGTACCGTCCGAGCTGCCGGACCCCGACTCCGAGGTGCTGTACCTGCAGCCGTACCCCGACCGGATGCTCCCCGAGGACCCACAGGAATCGGTGGTGGCGCGGGAGACGATCGAGCTGGCGTTCATTGTCGCCGTCCAGCACCTGCCGCCGCGGCAGCGGGCGGTGTTCATCCTGCGCGACGTCCTCGGCTGGCCGGCGTCGACAGCCGCCGAAGCCCTCGAGCTGACCGTCGCATCAGTGACCAGCGCACTGCAGCGGGCCCGTGTGACGATGCGCGAGCAGCTGCCCGACCGCCGCCTCAACTGGCGGAGCCCCGCCATCCACGAGCTGTCGAATGACGAGCGCGGCGTGGTGAAGTCGTACATCGAGGCCCATGAGCGCAACGACCTCGACAGGCTGATGTCCCTGCTGCGCGACGACCTACGCTTCGCGATGCTGCCCGATCCGGGCACCGTGACCACGACGGCCAAGGACGCGGTCAACGGCTGGCTCTCCGGTGGGCTCTTCCAGCGCGGCCACGACGACTGGCGCGGTATCACCACGACGGTCAACCGCATGCCTGCCGCCGCGCTGTACCTGCGCAACCCCGACGACCCCGAGTACCGGCTCTTCGCCATCGCGGTCCTGCACATCGTCGACGGGAAGATCGCCGAGCTCACCGGATTCGACGCCGCCGACAAACCATGGCTGGACCTGCCACCGACACTGTGATCTCACATGTCCCCATCGTCGACAAGTCCAGCGCACGCTGTCACCGAAGTCACCGCGGAATGAGCACCCCAACTGCCTGAACACCACGCGACAACGCGAACACCACCGCCCCGCCGGCGTTGCCGGCGGGGCATCTTCATGCCGGAAGAACATCGTCACGATCAACGACGCCGTCGCCCTCATCTCCAGCAAGTCGGTCAACAGCTCACTCGGAACGCAAGGAAGGGCCGGGAAAGTTCCCTCAAGGTCGAGGGGCACGGTGAGCACGCCAGGAAGGATTTCGTCCTGGCCTCACGAGCCCAGGAAATGGCCCGTGCTCATCGCCTCGTCTCGTATCGGGTCAGTACCACGCCGCCGGGAAACGTCCGCGTCTCCACCAGGTTCAGGTTCACCCAGCTGTCCAGGGCCGTGAAGAACGGCGTGCCGCCGCCCAGCAAGGCCGGTGCGGTAACCAGCACGTACTCGTCGATCAGGCCGGCCCGCATGGCCGCTGCGGCAAGTGTGGCGCCGACGATATCCATGGGGCCGCCGTCCTCGGCCTTGAGCCGGGTGATCTCGGTGACCGCGTCCCCGGTGACCAAGCGGGTATTCCAGTCCACCGTGCTGATCGTCGAGGAGAACACCACCTTCGGCATGTCCCGCCAGCGACGGGCGAACTCGATCTGCGCCGGTGTGGCGCCGGGCTGCTGGTCGGCGGTCGGCCAGTGGGAGCTCATCGTCTCCCACAGTCTGCGCCCGTACAGCGCCAGGCTGGTCGCCCCCACCCGGTCGGACCACCACTGGAACAGCTCGTCGCACGGTACGCTCCAGCCGAGGTCGTCGCCGGGCGCGGCGATGTAGCCGTCCAGGCTCAGGTTCATACCGAAGATCAGTTTCCGCATCGTGCCAGCCTCCCGTAGGTCGATCTCACACGTACAGACGGGCACGGCGCGGAAACCTCATCGGTGCGCGATCTGCGTCCGCAGGTAGTCCTCGCCATCGGACTCGGCACGGCGCACTCAGCTGGGCTCGAGCACTACTACTCGCTCTGCGGCACGGGGACCGGTCTTGAATACGCCGTGAGCCCCTCGTGCGAACGCGGCCATCTGCCCTTCCGTCATGTCGTCTGCGTCTTTCACCAGCGCAGCCGCGGTTGTCTCTGAGCGGGATGGACTGAAGACATCGACCTGGCGAAGGGCAGTGGCACGGTTCGAACCGGGTCAGCGTGTGGGGGCGAGCCGCCCCGCCAGGGTCGGCACCACGATCGCGGTGGCGACGATGTGCAGCGTGATCAGGGTTGCTGCGGAGCCGGCGTCGAATCCGAACGTGAGGTCCGGGACGATGGACAGCGCGGTCAGGGTGACCGTTGTCCGCACGAACGTGCGCCGCGGCCGGCGTGCCTTGCGTGCCATGACGGCGGCGATGCCGACGCCGGCGAGCGAGAAGAGCAGCGTCAGCTGCGTGAACCCGGCGATCGGGATGCTCGCGCCGGTGCTGTCGGCGAACGAGATCCCGGCGGCCGACGCGACTGCCGCGAGGACGGTCGTGGTGACCGAGGCGACGACGGCTGCGGCGACGCCGTGCTTCCATACCGGCTGTCGCTCGGCAGTCGGGGTCGGCGCGTTGGGGGTCATGCGGGTGGGGACCTGGGTGGTGGTGGACATGTCGGGCTCCGTTTCCTCGGCGGGCCGCCCGGTGCGACCCGCTCACACCCCCTCCACGAACGGGCGGGTCCGGATTCGACAGGTCGCGAGAAAAAAAGTTCTACGGATGGCTGCGCGGTGACGCAGCGCCGGGACGGGCCGGCGCGGGACCCGGCCGTGACGCCGGCGCAGCCAGTCTCGCCGGGTACGCCCTACACGAAGGCGCGGCTGTGCACACGAACGTCCTGTGCTTGGCGCGGGACGTTCGGTTGGCCGACGAAGAACACGATCGCGAGGTTTCCGGGGCGGGTTGTCGTATCGGCGGGATGCCGTTCGTGGTGAGGTGGAAGGCGGTCATCGGGACCGCCGGAGCTGAGGAGAAGTGGGATGACGCACTACCTGCTGGCCGTGCACGGCCCCGCCGAGATGGGCGAGTTCGGCAACTACGGCTCCAAGGAGGAGATGGAGGAGGCGTTCGCCGCGACCGGCGCTTTCAATGACAAGCTGCACGCCGAGGGCTACTGGGTCTTCGCCGGTGGGCTTGCGCCGGCGTTGACGGCGACCGTCGTGGACGGCCAGGGCGAGACGCCGGTGATCACCGACGGCCCCTACCTCGAAACCAAGGAGGCCCTCGGGGGTTTCTGGGTCATTGACGCACCCGACCTCGACGTGGCGCTCAAACTCGCGGCCGAGGGGTCCAAGGCGTGCCGGGGCAAGGTCGAGGTCCGTCCGTTCGACGGCCTCGCCTGAGCCAGCGCGACCGGCGATTATCGATGCAGCCCGCAACGACGGCCGTCGAGCGGGTCTTCCGCGAGGAGTACGGCCGCCTGATCGCCTCGCTCGTCCGCCGCTTCGGACCCGGATGGCCGGCGCGCTCGGCCATCTACGGCTGGACGAGGTGACCGCCAGCGACATCGAAGCCCTCAGAGCAGGATGAGGGCTGCCTGCGGGCATGTCCCACCGCCGAGGCGGAAGCCCCGACGGCGGTAAGGCTGGCCGCCGCCGGGCCTTTCGATAGCCGGCAAGTCTCAGTTTCTGGCGTTCTCGGCTCTGGGTGGTCGTTGCCGGGGTAGCCGGAAGCCTGCAGTGATCAGCCAGGCGAGGCCGGTGAAGCGGGCGATCGGGAGGAGGATGGCTGCGTTGTCGATGAGCAGGCTCAGGGTGGCGAATTCGGCGACGGCGGCGATGATCAGGCCAGACCAGGCAAGCCAGCGTGGCAGTAGCCGGGCGAGGAGGCCGGGCACGGCCACGCCGGCGATCAGCAGACCCAGCGGCACCACGTGGCCGACACCGCCGGTGGCGAAGGTGAGGTATTGCAGACCGCGCACGAGGGCCGGATCGTCGAGCACCTCGGGTTGGGAGGTGACCCAGCCGAGCAGGCCGCAGAGGGCGAGGAATGCGGCGGAGAGAGTCCCGCCGACGAGCGCGATGGTCGCGCCGGGTGCCCGGACGCCGAGTTGGTGCAGGCGCGCGGAGACGGTCGCGCTGTAGATGGCCAGCGGGATGGCGGCGGCGAACTGCAGCGCCGCGCCGACCTGCACTGCGCGCTGATGATCGCGGAAATACGCCAGGATGTCGGCTGCGGGGCCGAACGGCGACGGGTAGGGCTTGCCGCCAGCGAGCAGGGTGCCGAGGACGAGGCTGGCGATGAACAGGCCCGCGAACACGACGGCGAGGACGCCGAGCGGTGGCCCGGTCTGGTGGCGGCGGCGCTGGGTTGCGTTTGTGGTGGTCATGCGATCACCCGCCCGCCGGTCAGGTCGAGGGTGACACCGGTAATCCAGGACGACGCGTCGGATGCCAGGAACAGCACCGCCTCAGCGACGTCGTCGGGCTCGCCGATGCGTCCCAGCGGGAATTGCCGGGCCAGTTCGTCAAGCTGCTGAGTGCTCATTGCTTGCTCCATACGGTCGTTGCGGACAGCGGACGGGGCCAGGCAGTTGACCCGGACGGCATGCTGACCGACCTCGTTGGCCAGGTGTCGGGTGAACATGACGACACCGGCCTTCGCGGCCGCGTACGCGGCGTTGGCCTGGCTTGGTTGCCGTCCAGCGCTGGAGGCCATGGTGATGATCGCGCCGCGTCGTTGGCGCACCATGCCAGGCAGCACCTCGTGCACGGCGAGAAACGTCGAGGTCAGTTCCGACTCCACCGTCGCGCGCCACTGCTGGGCGTCGAGGGCGACGGTAGGTACGGGCCGGCCCTGCCCGCCGGCGATGGTGGCGAGGATGTCGACCGGACCGAAGGCGGCCTCCACCTTCTCACGGACGCGGCGCACGGTGGTGGCATCGGTGACGTCACCGGGCACGGCGATGGCCTGGCCGCCGTCGGAGGCGATGCCGGCCACGACGCCGGCGAGCGCCGCCTCGTCCCGGCCGTTGACGGCGACCCGCACGCCGTTGGCGGCCAAGGCGCGGCAGGTCGCCGCGCCGATGCCGCGTGAACCGCCGGTGACGAGCGCAACCCTGCCGGTTAGATCGGGATAACGGATGGCTGGCATTCCAGATCTCCCTTCTCGCAGGTGAACAGTTCACCAGACTGAACCGTTCACTTGTGTGTAACATATCGGGGTGACCTCACGACGGCAAGCCGGCCCCAGCGGAGCGGCGTTCCTGCTGGCTCAGCTCGGCGCACACGCAGCCGAGCGCTTCGCCCAGCGGGTAAAGGAACTCGGGTTGACCCCGGCAGACGTCGGACTGCTGCGCATGATCGCCAGCCAGCCCGGGCGAAGCCAGCGGTCGCTCGCGACGGACCTCGGCGTCGTACCGAGCCGGGTCGTCGCGCTCGTCGACAGCCTCGAGCGCAAAGGGCTTGTCGAGCGGCGGTCCGGCGAGACCGACCGCCGCCACCACGCGCTGCACCTCACCACCGATGGCCAGCAGGTGCTGATGCGCATGCGGTCCATTGCCACCGCCCACGAAGACGACCTCTGCGCCGCCCTCAGCACCGACGAGCGGTCCCAACTCGCCAACCTACTGCAGCGAATCGCCGACCAGCAGGGACTCGTCCCGCACGTGCACCCCGGATACCGAAACCTGAGCACCCCACGGTGACAAGCAGCGCGACGTCTGCACCGGCCGCAAGCCAGCCGTCACCGCCGCAGCTCAGGGGCTGCGCCAGCGCGCCGCTACCGGTGAGCGAAAGTCGGTGCTGGCCAAGAACTCGCAACAGCGGCACGGCGGTGTACGTCTGCCTGCGTGCCGAGACTTCCCAGCCTGAAGCCGCCGCCGGCCGACGGCCCTGACCGAGGCCCGGCCCACACAGTTCAGGCCATATCCATTGGTTTGTCGGCCCGTACTACCAGTACCCCTGACGCCCCGCGTTGGAACTCAAGTCGTCGAGATGGCTGCCGCGCCGCAGTCGGATCCGCCCTGCCTGGCCCTGCCGAGCGCGATCCGCAGCTCGTCGACCGCCCGTTCCCACGTCCGAACACAACTACTGCAGGTGGTTGCGGCATCACCGTAGCGTGAGGGCAGACTCCCATCCTCGGAAGGGGCAGGCGGACATGCAGGAGACGATCCTCAGCGTCGTTGGTCTAGCGCTGGTCGCGGTGTCATTGTGCTTCTCTGCCTTAGAGCGACCGGCAATAGGTGTTACCTGAGCCTGCGGGTGGTGGGTCGGGTGTCCCAGCGGTAGAGCGTGCGGGCGCGTTGGATGAGTTGACGGAT
>NZ_JBEYSO010000047.1:0-39582 GCF_040642675.1 Micromonospora sp. NPDC047738 | reverse complement strand
AACCACCAACATCACACCGGACCGGCCCCCACCAGCCCGGCGATGCCCCCTGCACAAGACCCGCCCTGGTCAGGCTCATTTTCCGGTCAGACGCTAGCTGTTCGTTGAACACCTCAGCGGGTGTCTTCCACCCGAGTGCCTTGCGGGGCCGAGCGTTGAGCGTGGCCGCGACGGCGTCGATGTCCTCGGCGCCCCACCGGGACAGGTCGGTGCCTTCGGGCGCTGAGCCAGGAAGGTCAGCCGTGTTCGCGGCCTGGTAGAGGATCACCGCGAAGGAATGCCTCGTACGCCTGGCGGACGTCGTCATCGATCTCGGGCCGCATGCCGCTGTAGCGCGTGTCCGCGCGGTCGCGGTGCGGTCCGGAGATCCAATACTCCTCGTCGGTATCTACGTCGTAGAAGTTGGCGTCAGACATGCCACGCCCGCGCCGGAGCGTCTTACCATGCCAGTAAGCCGTCTGCCAGCTCTTGCTGAACCGCACGTGACTGATCCACGCCGGCCCTTTGTCGGTGTCGTGGCCCGTCTTCAACTGAACGAACATCACACGGTCTGGCACGGCGAACATGATGACAGTAGAGGACTGGCGACGCAGCTCCAATTTGCGGTCAGTTGGCGGAATGGCGTCGGCATGACTGCTCGGCGAGATCCGCGCACCGGTCAGGGGGCTCATGCCGTAGAGCGGAGCTGCGTGGATGTCTGTGCCCGTACTCGTATCGCAAGCCGGCGTGTGCGATGAACTGAGCGGCGTGCGGCAGCACGGGGTGAGAGCTGGTCTCGCTTGCGGCCATCCGGCGAATCACCCGATTCAGCTTGCCGGGGGCGCTTGCGACCGCCGGCCAGTTCCACCCGCGGGATCACCGAGTCGCGGCACGGCTGTCGCCCACGCTGCGGCATGCTTCTCGAGGTTGTGGTTGGTATGGCTCCATCGCAGTTCCTGTGCCCCGACCGGTCCAGCTGCTGAGTAAGGCTGGCCTCGATGTCGACGGCGTAGCCGGGGATCAGATCGCCGATGTGCTGGCCGTGGGTGAAGCGTTCGGCGCGGCGGCCGACCCGGTCAGCGTCAAGATCCGACTACTGAGGGTGACCGAATTGGTGGTCGAGTCGCCGCCCGCGTCGCGGCAAATGAGTTCACCGATGCTGGAGCAGCCCGCGTTTGGCCATATAGGCACGCAACGTCTCGGCGTCCTCGGCGGACATCAAGCGGCGTGGGATCACGGTCGCCGGCATCCGGCCGACATACACGATCCAGAACTCGGGCGTGTCCCTTACCTGGGCGACCCCGTCCCAGGCGATGCCGCCGGACTCCGAGCCGCTGCGCATCATGATGTTGTCGTCGGTGATGTCGTAGGCGCCCTCGACAGCGTATTGACTGGATCGGCGCCGAGCGCGCCACCGCACCCACGGCGAGTACAGCATCGACAGCAGGCCACCCGCGACCATCGCCAAGCACAGCGGCGAGATCTGATCGCCCCACCCGAACCCCTGCGAGACGGCGAAACCGATCGCCCCGACCGCCGCCAGCACCGCGCCGATATAACCGTACCTGCGCAGCCGAACGCTGCTGAGCGCGGCCGCCACGCGGCCTGGGTAGGCGGGATCGGCTGGGACGTCAAAACGGATGTGCACGCCAGAACGATAGTGCCCCACCCGCCCCGGCAGTGCCTGACTCGCGCCCCGCCGGCCGGTGAGTAGGTCACTGGTCCGGCCCCCGGGCGGCGCTGTGGACACCACAGCCTGGCTTGGCGGTCTCCGGGCCCCCGCGGTCAGTCGTCGATCGCCTGGTAGACAGCGGTCCAGAAGTCGAGCCACGTCGGCAGCCTCTGGTCGCCCGCGTGCGCCCGCTGCATGATGAAGATCGTCGTCATGTCCTCGGCGGGATCGTTGTACCAGGCGGTGCCGTAGAAACCGGGCCATCCGTAGCTCCCGACCGAGGGGCCGAGGTGCGTACGGCGGGTGCGGACCGACATCCCGAAACCCCAGCCCATGGTGTCGAAGTACCCCGGCCAGAACCCGGAGACCGCCTTCTGCGCCGCGGTCAGGTGGTCGCTGGTCATCAGGGTCACCGATGGCCGCGAGAGCACCCGCTCGCCGTGGTGGGTGCCGCCCGCGAGCAGAGCCGAGGCGAAGGCGAGGTAGTCGTCGGCGGTCGAGACGAGCCCGCCGCCACCTCCTTCGAACGCCGGCGGCCGGCTCCACTGCCCGTCGGGGCCGTCTTCGACGACCGGCTCACCAGTGGCGGCATTGTCGCGCTCGTACGCCGTCGCCAACCGGCCGATGCTCTCGCCGCCCACGCTGAAGGCGGTGTCCTTCATCCCGAGCGGATCGCAGATCCGCTCGCGCAGGGCATCCCCGAAGGACATGCCGGTGGCCCGGGCGATGAGCACGCCCGTCACGTCGGCGGCGGTGTCGTACATCCAGCGCTCACCTGGCTGATGGACGAGAGGGAGCGTGCCGAGCCGGCGGATCCACTCGTCGGGCGGCGGCTCGCCGGGTGTGTTCAGCGCGTCGGCGATCGGGACCGTTCCCGGCTCGGCAGGGACCATGCCGGTGCCGAGGGTGAAGGTCAGCAGATCCCGCAGCGTTATCGCGCGATTCGCCGGCACGGTGTCGTCCAGTGGCCCGTTGGGATCGGCGAGCACGGTCATGTCCGCCAGCTCCGGGAGGAGGTCGTCGACCGGGTCATCGAGGCGGAGGGTGCAGTCCTCGACGAGCGTCATCGCACACGCGGCGACGACCGGCTTCGTCATCGAGGCCATGCGACAGATCGTGTCGCCTGCCGGCCGGACGCCGATAACGGCGTCACGCCGCGTAACGTTCGCGCCGCCGATAGGCGTGCACCGCCGCCGAGGTTTCGCGGCGGCCTGGCGCACGTGACGATGTTGGTGGTGTCTCGGCGTACGTTCCACGACATCGCCGCCAAGCTGCGCCCGTATCAGCTTGTGACGTAGCGAGGGCTGCCCGTCTCCGATACCGTACCCCGGTCCCACTTCCGCCCTTCGATGTACGGGGGATACATGAGAATGCGTGCGGTAAGGCGCGCTGGCGTAAGTTCACTGGCGCTATTCGCATCCGCCACCCTGCTCGCCACCAGCCCGGCGTATGCAGAGCCTGGTGGCGCCGACCTGGAGCTGACTACCTCGGCCACTTCCGTGACCGCAGGCGACTCGGTCAGGGAACTGACCACCACCGTGGTTAACAAGGGCCCGGCTGACGGCTCGTACTGGACCCTTGAGTACGACCTCAGCGGCCTGGACGACAGCAAGGTCACGGTCGGGGCATCGCAGCAGCTCGGCTGCGAGCGCAGCGGCGAGAAGCTGCTGTGCCGGGAGGAGCCCGGGCTTGCTGTCGGGAACAGCTTCCTGCAGAAGACCCCGTTCGCGCTGACGCCTGTGGTGGGCAAGACGGGCGCCGCCGGATCCTTCACCGTCACCGCGGTGTCGGATTCCGACCCCGACCAGGCCAACAACTCGGCGACCGTCACGGTCGACGTGCCGGCCAAGGGCGTCGATCTGGTGGCCGTGGCCGAGGACGTGTACCAGGTGACCGACGACGGGGAGTTGACCGACAAGCCGGTAGCGCCGGGCGGCAGCAGCTTCGTCCTCGGCGCCGTCGGCAATGTCGGGGACACCATCGCCAAGGGCCTCAAGGTCTCCGTCGCGCTGCCCGAGCACGTGACCTTCGCCGAGGCGGAGCCGGGCTGCACCTACGGCACGGGCAATCGCACAGTCACGTGCGACTACGAGGACGTCACGCTGGTGCCGATCGACCAGGACAGCGGTAAGGACGACGACATCCTCTCGGTCGTGGGCATCGTCTTCCCGGTGACCGTGGCCAAGGACGCTCCCGGACCGGTGGTGCTAAAGGGCGGAAAGCTCACCGGTGTCGCCCTAGCCACCCAGACCGAGGTCAGCCCCGCCTCAGTGGCTCGCAGCACGAACGGCAAGCTGCCCAAGGGCCTCAAGGCCCAGTCGGCGATCAACGTCAGGGACGCCAACCCGGCCGACAACACTGCCGAGTTTCGGGTCCACGTCGGCGCTGCGGGCGGCAGCGGCTCGGACGGTGACGGCTCGGGCGGCTCGGGCGGCGGCCTGCCGGTGACCGGCGTCCAGGCCGGGCTGATCGGTGGCATCGGCGCGGGCGTCGTGGCGCTCGGCGCGGTGCTCTTCCTCGTCACCCGCCGACGCCGGCTCGTCCTGACGGCCCCCGATGACGAAGTACCGAACGCCTGACGGCCGTCTGCCGTCTGGATGAGAACCCATTGAGGGGTGGGGTGGCTGAGACCGCCCCACCCCTTCACGGCAAACGGCGATGCCCGTGCGGTCTTGTCGTCGACCACGACGGTGGACGCCGGTGTCCAGGTGCGTGGCTCGGTATCAGGCCCAGGTGCCGGCGGTGTTGACCGCGGCGGGCGTTGCGTCGCGGCGTACGGCGTGCCGGGTGGCGATCAGCAGGACCAGGAGGCCGGCGAAGCTGAGCGCGGCGCCGTCCCACAGCGTGGAGGTGTAGCCGAGTCCGGCGGTGATGGTCACGCCGCCGATCCAGGCGCCGAGGGCGTTACCGACGTTGAAGGCGGCGATGTTCGCGCCGGAGGCCAGCGTGGGCGCCTGCCCGGCGTACTGCATGATCCGCATCTGCAGGCCGGGCACGGTGGCGAAGCCGAACGCGCCCATGAGCGCCAGCGAGACGACGGTCATGATCTGGCTCGGCGCGGTGACGGCGAAGATGACCAGGACCGTGGTCAGTGCGGCGAGGACGGCGGTGAGCGTCGCGGGCACCGACCGGTCGGCGGCCTTGCCGCCGAGGGTGTTGCCGGCGAACAGGCCGACGCCGAACAGGACCAGCAGCCACGGGACGGTGGCGGCGGCGAAGCCGCTGACCTCGGTCAGGGTGTATGCGATGTAGGTGAACGCGCCGAACATGCCTCCGAAGCCGAGGACCGTGATCAGGAGCGAGAACCACACCTGTGGGTGGGCGAAGGCCTTGACTTCGTGGCGTAGCCCGCCGGTGCTGGCGGTGGCGGTCTGTGACGGGACCAGGGCGGCCATGCCGACCAGGGCGACGACGCCGATGGCGGTGATCGCCCAGAACGTGGATCGCCAGCCCAGTTGCTGGCCGAGGAACGTGCCGAACGGGACGCCGAGCACGTTGGCGGCGGTGAGCCCGGTGAACATCATGGCGATGGCGGCTGCCTGACGGGACGGTGCGACGAGGCTCGCCGCGACGACCGAGCCGATGCCGAAGAAGGCGCCGTGGCTCAGGGCTGCGAGGATGCGGCCGACCATCATCAGTTCGTACGTCCCGGCCAGCGCCGAGGCCAGGTTTCCGGCGACGAACAGGAGCATCAGCCCCGTCAGGACGTGCTTGCGGTTGAACCGGGTGACGGCGGCGGTCAGGCCGATCGCACCGACGGCGACGGACAGGGCGTAGCCGGAGATCAGCCACCCGGCGGCGGATTCGGTGACGGCGAAGTCGGTGGCGACCTCGGGCAGCAGGCCCATGATCACGAATTCGGTGAGGCCGATACCGAACCCACCGATCGCAAGAGCGAGCAGGCCCAGTGGCAGCTTCTTCGGTTCAGCAGACATCAGTTCTCCCGTTGCGGACATGTAGCGCGCCTGCAACTACCGGCGTGCGCAACAGAGATACTTGCGCACGCCGCATATCGGCGCAAGCGTGCCACTGGTCACATAGCTGGCGACTGCAACAATCGGCGTACGCGGCTAGAATTGCGGCGACAGCGCTGGGACCCGATCCGGACGGTCGGCGACAAACGGTGACAGCAAGGAGTACAGGACGTGGGCATCCGCGACGACGCGGTCGAGATCCGCGCCCAGGGCTGGCGGACCCTCGCGGCCCTGCACGGCCTCATCGACACCGCCCTGGAGAAGGCCCTGCTGGCCGAGCACCACCTCTCGGTCGTGGAATACACCGTGCTCGACGCCTTGTCGCGCCAGGACGGCTGGCACATGCGCATGCAGCAACTCGCCCGCGCCGCCGCCCTCTCCGGCAGCGCCACCACCCGGCTGGTCAACCGGCTGGAGGACCGTGGCCTGCTCACCCGCATCCTGTGCCAGGACGACCGCCGCGGTATCTACACCGAACTCACCGAGCAGGGCTCGGCCCTGCTCAACCAGGCGCGCCCGACGCACGACGAGGTTCTCGCCAACACGCTGGCACAGGCCGAGAACCTTCCGGAGCTCGCACCGCTGGTGGACGCGCTGCACCAGCTACCGGCACAGACGTCGCAAGCCCCCGCCTGACGGGGAGGATGTACGACAGGGGCCTGCCTCGGTAACGGCTTTGTCAGCGGCGGATCCGCGCGCACGTTTCTCGGTTCGGTCAGCCGTCCAGGGCGAGGTCTGCCACCTCGGCGGCGGATCCCCAGGACAGGGTGACCCCCGCCCCGCCGTGGCCGTACGCGTGCACCAGCCGGCTGCCGGGTGGGCCCGCCGGGTCCGGATCCACCTCGACCCGGGGGCCGCCGTGCCGGGCCGGCCGCAGCCCGATCCGCTCGCCGAGCACCGGCGCGTCGGCCAGCGCCGGCACCAGCGCGACGCAGCGGCGCCGGATCGCCGCCGCCGTGTCCGGGTCGGGCGCGGTGTGCCCGACCCCCGGCTGGTATGTGCCGCCGAGCACCACGTCGTGCCGGCGCGGGTGCACGTACGTGATCCCGGCCGGGTCGTCCTCGTCTCGCACCGAGACCGTCAGGCCCGGGTTCGCCACCAGCACCAGATGCCCGCGCACCGGGTGCACGGCCGGGTCGGCGGCGAGCTGGCCGGCGGCCAGCCCCGTCGCGTTGACCACCGTCGGCGCGGTCTCGAACGCGTCGGCGAGCCGTCGCACCCGGCGGCGCAGCACCCGCCCGCCGCCGGCTTCCAGCCGCTGCCGTAGCCAGGCCAGGTACAGGCTCATCTCGACCGTCGGCGCCGTGAACCGCAGCAGCGCCGTGTACGGCGGCCGCACCGCCTCGGCCACCAGATCCCCGCACGCCTCCGCCCACCACGGCGGACTGGCGTACGGCTGGCGCAGCAGCATCCGGGTCGGCCGGTTGACCACCCCCGGCGCGCCGTCCGCCGCCTGGCGGCCCAGCTCCGTATGCGTCTCCCGCGCCCAGCGCAGCACCCGCGGGTCCTGGTCGGTGTGGCTCGGATACCAGACCGCGGCGGCCACCGTGGACACCGTGTCCGCCGGGTCGTCGGCGGCCAGCACGGTCACCCGCGCCCCCCGCTGCTGGAGGGTGACCGCCGCCGTCATCCCGATGACCCCGCCCCCGACCACCACCACGTCCGTTGCCGCCATCATCGTCCGCTCCCGTCGCTCGTGCCGTTGGCCTCGGATCGTCACCGTTCCGACGGGCCGCCGTCCAAGACGGATCGGGTAGCCGGCGATAAGCGCCGCTTATGATCGGCCCATGTTCGACTCGCCGGCCCTGGACGTCTGGTCGGACCTGCGGCGGCTGCGTTACTTCGCGGTGCTCGCCGAGGAGCTGCACTTCACCCGGGCCGCCGCCCGGCTGCACATCGCACAGCCCGCGCTCAGCCAGCAGATCCGCGCCCTGGAACGCCAACTCGGCGTGTCGCTGGTACACCGCACCAGCCGGGGCTGCACGCTAACCGAGGTGGGGGCGCGGATCGCCGGCGAGGCCGCCCGGCTGCTCGTGGAGGTGGACGCGGGCACGGCCCGCATCCGAGACCTGGTACGCGGGCGGGGCGGCCGGCTCCGGCTGGCGTACACCCGGTCGGCGCGGGGCGGCCGGGTCGACGCATTGGTCGCCCGGTTCCGGGCTGCCCACCCGGACGTCGAGGTGGTCCCGGAGACGGCCTGGACGGCGCCGAACGTGGCCGGCCTGCTCGCCGGCCGGCTCGACGCGGCGTTCGTCCGCCCGCCGGTCGACGAGCCCGCGCTGGCCTGCCGGACCGTCGACACCGAGGAACTGCTGCTTGCCCTGCCTGCGGGTCACACTCTCGCCGCCGGTCGCCGTCGGATCAGCCGGGCCGAGGTGGTCGACCTGCCGGCCGTGATGTGGCCGCGCGAAAACGGCCCCGGCATGTTCGACCGCACGATCGCCCAGGTCTGGCCGCACGGCGGCTTCAACCTTGTCCGACAGGAGCCGGACGACGAGCAACTACTGCGGGCGGTGGCGCAGGGAGACGTGGTCGCGGCCGTCCCGGCCGGCCGCGCCCGCGCGCTGCGGCTGCGCGATGTACGGCTGCGCCGGTTCACCGCCCCGACGCCCACCGTGGACGTGGCTCTGTGCTGGCCCCGCGACAGCACGAACCCGGCCCTGCGCCGCTTCCTCGCCCTGCTCGACTGAGGCCGGCGAGACGACGGTAGACGTCACGGTCGCTGGAGAAGCAGATGTCGGGTGCCGTGACGCCGCAGCCGACCGTTGACGCCTAGCCTGTTGAAAATTGCCAGGCGCTGCGGTGGAATAGTCGAAATGTTTCACCATCGATCTTCGCGGATGAAGGTGGCGCCATGCCAGTCCACCCACCGTTCGGCGAGGTGACCTCCCACAACAGTTGTCGTTGTTGTTCCACACCCCTCACGGAGGCAGCGCATGTCAACTCATCGGCACGAGGTCGACCGTCGTACCCTGCTCAAGGCAGGTCTGGGTACTGGAATCGCGGCGATCGTCGGCACTGACCTGTTCGTGGCGGCACCAGCGGGCGCCGCGCCCAGCGCCATGTTCCCCTGGATCATTGACTGCGACACATGGGGCGCGCGCCCGCCAAGGGGAGCGATTCAGATCACCGGCAACACCACCAACAAGATCATCCTGCATCACATGGCGTTCCCGAACGTCACGGACTACTCGCGCGACCACGCGATGCAACTGGCGCGGGACTGCCAGGACCTGCACATGGACGGCAACGGCTGGGTGGACACCGGACAGCACTTCACGGTCAGCCGTGGCGGCTACGTGCTGGAAGGTCGCCGCCGCAGCCTGGAGACGCTCGACGCGGGCGCGCACCAGGTCAGCGCCGCACACTGCCCGGGCGAGAACGGGAACGCGATCGGGATCGAGAACGAGGGCACCTACATCACCGAGACGCCGCCGGACGCACTGCTCGACGCGCTGGTGAGGTTGTGCACCGCCGTGTGCCAGCAGTTCCGGCTGCAGCCATGGGACATCTTCGGCCACTGGGACTTCTACCCCACCCAGTGCCCGGGCATCGCCTTCTACCGATTGTTCCCGATGGTGCGCTCGCGCGTCGCGGCCGCACTCGGCACACCAGAGTCGGACATCCCCGCGCGCCGCTGGCCCGACATCTGGCGTTTCGTTGACGGCCCGGTTGTGCAGGTCGCGCAGTACCTGCTCGCGGATCTCGGGTACCCGCTGACTCCGAACGGCAACTTCGGCTATGACATGAATCCCGTCGTGGCCGACTTCCAAGCCAGCCACGGGATTCCGGTTGACCCGGACGCGACCTTCGACGCGGCCACCTGGGAAGCGCTTGTGCCGACACTCGAGAAGGACGCCAGCGGTCTTCCCGTCAACGCGGTGCAGTTCCTGCTCGGCCGCAAGGGGTACGACGACGTCACGTTGACCGGCGACTTCGACCACAACACCATGAAGGCGGTCCAAGACATGCAGCGCCTGCACGGCCTGGTACCCAATGGGAAGGTCGACGTGGACACCTGGTGCGCGATTGTCGGCGGCACAGTTCGTTCGGCCTTCCAGCACTGAACGCCGCGAACTCAACCGGCCGCCCTGTAGCTAACCTTCTTGACGATATATCGACGTGTAGCTAAGTTTCAGTCATTCGGACTGAGAGGTCGTCGTCCATGAAGGCTCGACTCGGCACCGCGTTCGTTCTGCTGGCCGCTCTGGCGACCACCGTCCTGCCACTCCCCGTCCAGGCCTCCGCCGCGCCTGTGGACCCGCCCACCGCCGCCGAGCACGGCTGGGTCACCTCGACCTTGCGGCACATGAGCCTGGAGCAGAAGGTCGGCCAGCTCTTTTCCACCTACGTCTACGGCGCTGACGCCGCCGAGCCCACGGCCGCCGACCGGGCCGCCAACCGGACCGCGTTCGGCGTCGAGACGCCGGCCGAGGTCATCGACCGGTTCCACCTCGGCGGCGTCATCCTCTTCTCCTGGTCGCACAACCTGGACAGCCCCCGGCAGATCGCAACGCTGTCCAACGGGCTCCAGCGCGCCGCCCTCGGTGACGGCGCCAAGGGTCGGGTGCCGCTGCTCATCTCCACGGATCAGGAACAGGGCGTGGTGCTGCGGATGCCGGCCCCCGCCGCGCAGTTCCCCGGGGCGATGGCCCTGGGCGCCGGGCGGTCGCCGGAGGCCGCGTACACGGCGGCGGAGATCACCGGACGGGAGCTGCGGGCGGTCGGCGTCCGCCAGCCGTACGCGCCGATCGCCGACGTCAACATCAACCCGGCCAACCCGGTGATCGGCGTACGGTCCTTCGGCGCCGACCCCGCCCTGGTGGCCGAGCTGACCGCCGCACAGGTCGGCGGGTTCCAGGACGGCGCTGGCGTGACCGCGGTAGCGAAGCATTTCCCCGGCCACGGCGACACGTCGGACGACAGCCACACCGGCCTGCCGGTGATCGACCACAGCCGGGCGGAGTGGGACCGGATCGACGCGCCGCCGTTCCGGCAGGCGATCGCCGCGGGCGTCGAGTCGATCATGACCGCCCACATCGTGGTGCCCGCGCTCGACCCGTCCGGCGACCCCGCGACATTGTCGCCGGCGGTTCTCACCGGCGTGCTGCGCGGTGAACTGGGCTTCCGGGGAGTCATCGTCACCGACGCGCTGAACATGGCCGCCGTGCGCAAGAAGTACGGCGATGACCGGGTACCCGTGTTGGCGCTCAAGGCCGGCGCCGACCAACTCCTGATGCCGCCGGACCTCCAGCTGGCGCGGTATGCGGTGCTGCGGGCCGTCGCCACCGGCGAGCTCACCGAGCGGCGCATCGACGAGTCGGTCCGGCGCATCCTCGCCATGAAATACCGGCAAGGGCTGGCCGGGTCGCCGCTGGTCGATGTCGACGAGGCGGTACGGACGGTCGGCGCGCCCCAGCACATCGCCGCCGTCGCCCGGGTGACCGACGCGACCCTCACCGCGGTCCGTAACGACGCCGGGCTGCTGCCGCTGGCCCACGCGAACCGGTCGGTGCTGGTCACCGGTTGGAACAGTGCCGCCTTCGCTCCCATCGCGACGGTCGCCGGCGGGTTCACCGCCCGCGGTGCCCGAGCCACCGCCCAGCCCGCGACCCTGCCGTCGGACGCGCAGATCGCTGCGGCGGCCGCCCAGGCGGCGAACCACGATCTCACCGTCGTGCTGGTGAACAAGGCGTGGGACAACGTCGTCACAGACCCACGTGGCACCCAGCGGCGCCTCGTCGCGGCGCTGGTCGACACCGGGAAGCCCGTGGTGGTGGCGGCGGTCCGGGATCCGTACGACATCGCGTACCTGCCGGGTGTGACCACCTACGTGGCGACCTACTCATACACCGTGGCGGCGATGGACGCCCTCGTCCGCGCGCTGCACGGCGAACTGTCCCCGAGCGGGCGGCTGCCCGTCACGATCCCCACGTCCGAGGGCGTGGGCACCGTGCTCTACCCCTATGGCCACGGCCTGACCTGGTAGGAGGCGACGCATGCAGCGTAGGAATGTCCGCACCGGTGCGGTCGGTGTGGGAGCGCTCGGCGCTGGCGCGGGGAGGAGATCCGCAAACCTGTGCCCCCGCCCGCTGCTCCGCACGGTTTCGCTCGGCCTGACCATGGCCCTCCTGGGCGCGGCGATGCCAGCCGCCGGGGCGCCCGCCGCCGCCGTGCCGCCCCCGGCCGGGTCCGGACCGCCGGCCGTCACCCCCGCCGACATCCAGTTCCGTGCGGACACGCTGCGGCGCGGCAGTGCCCGCGAGGTTGGCCTGCTCCCCGACCACGTGGATCGCCTCCCCGCCGACCTGGCGGCATATCTGCAGCCGACCCCGGACCACCCCGGTTATCCCGCGTACACAGGTGCCGTGGTCCTGGCGGCCAAGGACGGCGTGATCGTGCAACACGCCGCCGTGGGAGCGGCGGTCAAGTACGCCGCCGTCGGGCCGCCTCCCGAGCTGGTCGGGGTGGAGCTTCCCGCTGACCAGCAGATCCCGACGCGGCCCGACACGATCTTCGACATGGCATCGGTGTCGAAGCTGTTCACCACGATCGTCACCATGCAGCAGGTCGAGCGGGGGCGGGTGGACCTGGACGCACCAGTGGCCAGCTACGTCCCGGAGTTCGCGGCCGGCGGCAAGGCGGCGGTCACCGTACGCATGCTGCTCACCCACACCTCAGGTCTGCCCGCATTCACGGCGCTGTGGAGCAGGTACCCGACGCCGGCCGAGCGGTTCGCCGCCGCGCTCGCCACGCCGCTCACGGCACCGCCCGGCACCCGGTACGTCTACTCCGACCTCGGCCTGATCGCGCTCGGCGTACTGCTGGAACGGGTGACCGGCCGGCCGTTGGCCGAGTTGGTCCGCGACGGAGTCACCGCGCCGCTCGGCATGACCGACACCGGCTACAACCCGGGACCGGAGCGGCGGTCGCGGATCGCCGCGACCGAGTACCAGCCGCACGCCGGGCGCGGCATGGTCTGGGGCGAGGTGCACGACGAGAACGCCTGGTCGCTCGGCGGCGTGGCCGGGCACGCGGGGATCTTCTCCACCGCCGCGGACCTGGCCGTCCTCTGCCAGGCACTACTCAACGGCGGCGATTATCGCGGGCAGCGGATTCTGCGGGAAGACACCGTGCGAGCGATGCTGGTCAACTACAACGCATCGTTGGAGTCCGCCTATCCGGAAAGCGACCGTGGGCTCGGCTTCGAGCTCAACAAGCACTGGTACATGATGGGGCTCTCCTCCCCCGTGGCGTTCGGGCACACCGGCTTCACCGGCACGTCCATCGTCATCGATCCACTCTCCCACTCGTTCGTCATCCTGCTCAGCAACCGGGTGCACCCCGATCGCGGCTGGGGCAGCAACAACGTCGCCCGGCGCGTGGTCGCACGCGACCTCGCCGAGGCGATGCCGGTGCGCCCCCGGTCGCGCGAGGCCTGGCGGGCCGACCCGCGCGACCTCGCGACGAGCACGCTCACCGCTCCGCTGCGCCGGGCGGCGCGAAGCGGGACGGCGAGCTTCCTACTCTGGTACGACACCGAGCCCCGTTACGACAACGCCCGGTTCGAGGTCTCCACCGACGGAGGGCACACCTGGACTCCGGGGCGGATGCTGCTGCACAACGGGGGCCGAAGGTGGACCAGCGACGGCACGGTAACCGGCTACGGCGGCCGGGCCTGGTGGCAGGTCACGGTCGAGCTGCCCGACCAGGCGACCCACCTGCGGTGGATCAGCACCACCGACGGCTCCGGCCAGGGCCGCGGGGTCTACGTCGACCAGATCGCCGCGACTGACCGGGACGGAGTGCTCTTCCAAGGCGAGGGCGGCGACGACTCCCGACTCATCGCTGACGGATGGTCACCCGTCCGTGACTGACCTGGCGGAGGCCTCTTATCGCCATCGGGGTATGGACCCGGTTCCACCAGCGGATCGATGGTGTTCGTGGAACGATAGCGGGCGTGGCAACTGCGAAAACTGCTAAGCCTGCTATCTCGCCGCTGGCTGGCGAGCCGATCAAGCGTGCCGATGCCGAGCGGCTCGCGGGAGTGCTGAAGGCATTCGCCGACCCGGCCCGACTGCGGCTGCTCAGCCTGATCCAGTCCGCCCCGGAGGGCGAGGCGTCCGTAAGTGACCTCACCGCGCCGCTCGGTCTCTCCCAGCCGACCGTGAGTCATCACCTTCGGATCCTCACCGAGGCCGGCCTACTCGAACGCGAGAAACGCGGCGTCTGGGCGTACTACCGCGTGGTGCCGTCCGCGATCGCGGCGATAGCCGACCTGTTGACCCCACCCCGCAAGCGGCCGACGAAGAGGACTCGCTGAGCGGCGCTGCCGAGGACCGCGCTGTCGCAGCGGGCGGGCAGGATGATGCGGTGCGCATCATCCCTCGCTTCGTGGCGTCCTTCCGCGTGCCGGCGAACGCTCCTCGCGTACCCGGTTCCTCCCGCACGGCGGACACACCTGCCCTTCAACGGTGGCCGCATCGCCGGCTCGTGGTGATCCGGCAGGACGACGAACTGTTGGCGTACGACCTGGACCGGCTCGTCGCCGGTGACGGCGCTCCCGCCGCCCGGTTTCCGGCGCCCTGGCCGCGTGGGGCGGGCGGGATCGATGCGGTGAGTCCCACCCTCGACCTGGCGGTCTTCAGCGGTCAGCGTGCGCTGCACGCGGTCGACGCCGCCGGCGCACCGCGCTGGCGGGTGCGGCACGCGTGCTGGAGCTCCTGCTCGTCCTTTCACGACTCCTACGCCGAGTACGCGGGCAGCGAGGAGCACCGCCATCCCGATCATGGTTCGTGCTGGATCAGTGCGGACGGCTCCACGGTGTGGGCCCACGTACCCACCCCGCTGCCGGACGACGTCGAGCCGGAGTTCGACGAGGAGTGGCTCGTGCTCGACGCCGTCGACGGTCGCATCCTGGGGCGGGCCTCGACCGGCACCGCGACCGCCGGCTCCCACCACATCGCCCACCCGGAGCCGGGCCAGATGGGCCTGAGCGTCGGCGAAGGCCAGGATGGCTCGCCGCTGCGGTGGGGCCGGTGGGACGGCGCTCGACTCACGGTCACCCGCATCGGTGACGATGATCGCTGCCTCGTCGATGTCAGCCCCTGTGGGACGCGGCTCCTCACGATCGCTCACTGGGGAAGGGAGCCGGCAATCCATCGCCTTCCCGATGGCGCGGTGACGCACGAGGTCGCCGACTACCAGCTTTCCCCGCATCTTGAGGCGCTGTCGGACGCCGAGGAGGAGCCCTTCTGGGGCTACCAGTGCGGCTTCGTCGACGAGCGCACGGTTGTCGCGAGCACCATAGCGGGGAACGGGCATACGCGGCACTGGCTGATCGACACGGCGCGGGGGGACGTGCTCGGCCAGGTGGAGTACCCGATGCCCGTTTCGGAGGACCCAATGGCGCTCGGCGACGGCACCTGGCTCACCTGCGGCGAGGACCCGTTTCAGCTCCTGCTGTGGAGTCCTCAGTGAACTCCCGGCATTGATACACCCCCTAACCGGCTGGCTGATCAAGCACTGCCTTCTCGCCGGCCCGGACGGCGAACGGCAGCATGTTCCCCGGGGGCGGCAGTGGGCAGATGAAGGCGTCGGAGAACGCACACGGCGGCAGGGTGACCCGGTTGAAGTCCAGCGCCACCGGCCCTGCCACCGTCGGCAGGGGCAGCAACAGAAACCGGGCCGCGCCGTAGCTCTCGCGTCCACTGGTGGCGTCCCGGAACGTGATGTGTGCTTCGCCCTCGTGACCGGTGTACAGCGCGACCAGTTCGGCCTGCTGGCCGTCGATCGTGAAGGTGAACGTGCCGACGACCGGGTAGTCCACCAGCCGGTCGGAGTGGCTGTGTTCGGTGCGCAGCGTCTGGTCGGCGTCGGCCGGGGTGAACTCGGCGGTTACCACCCAGGCGGGGTCGGGGGCGAACGCGTCGATGCCGGCGAACCGGCGAACCGCCGGCGCGTGCGGGTCGTAGGTCCGTACCGCCAGGTCGGCGCCGCGGCGGATGATCTTCAGTTCGACATCGCCGACCATGAGTCGCTGGTCGGGCCGCAGGAGGCCCTCGGCGGTCGGTACGCCGCCGACGAGCAGGCCTTCGGCGCCGGACACCCGCACGTCGGTTCCGTCGGCCCACCAGGTGCCAGGTATCCCGTCGATCTGGGTGCGCCCCACCAGCCAGTGCGTGCCGGTCAGCGTGAGGTCCCCGCCCGGCGCCGACACGGCCGCCTCACGGGCGGCGCGCCAGGTCCGCCACTGATCAACAAAGGTCACGGTTCCTCCAGCAGGTCGAGCGGCAGTTGCGGGATGGCCGCCAGCAGGGCACGGGTGTACTCGTCGGCGGGGTTGGTCAGCACGTCCGCGGTCGGGCCGCGCTCGACGACGCGGCCGTGGCGCATGACGAGCACCTCCTGGCACAGCTGGCTGACGATCGCCAGGTCATGCGAGACCAGCACGAGCGTGAGCCCGAGCCGGTCAACGAGATCCTTGAGCAGGTCGATGATCTGCAGCCGGACCGAGACGTCGAGGGCGCTGACGGGTTCGTCGGCGAGCAGGATCCGCGGGGCCGGTGCGAGCGCCCGCGCGATGGCGATGCGCTGGCGCTGACCGCCGGAGAACTCGTGCGGGTAGCGCCGTCCGTCTTCCGGGCGCAGACCTACCGCGGTGAGCACCTCGGCGACGCGCTCGGCGCGGGCTGACCGGTCCGTACCGATGCGCAGCGAGCGCAGCGGCTCGGCGACGATCGACGCGACCGACATGCGGGGGTTCAACGACGACCGGGGGTCCTGGAAGACGACCTGGACCTGCCGGCGGAACGCGCGGTGTCGGCCCCGGTCGAGGGGCTCGCCGGCGAAGCGGATCTCGCCCGAGGTCGGGCGGTCCACGCCGAGCAGCTGCCGCAGCAGGGTCGACTTCCCGGCGCCCGACTCGCCGACGATCCCGAGGCTGGTGCCCGGCCGCACGGTGATGTCCACCCCGTCGAGCGCCGGGCGGGTGCGGCCCGGGAACCATCGGGTGAGCTGATGCCCGGTGAGAATCGGATCGCTCATCGGTCCTCCCTGCGCACGTCGGGGCGGGCCAGCCGGGTCACCCTGGCGGCGCTCGCGACGAGCTGCCGGGCGTAGCCGGAGCGAGGCCGGTGCAGCACGTCGTCGACCGGGCCGGATTCGACCAACTGGCCCGTGCGCATGACCAGGAGACGGCGGGCCAGTCCGGCGACGACCGGCAGGTCGTGGCTGATGAACAGCAGCCCCACCCCGGTCTCCTCGATCAGCTCGTCGAGCAGGGTGAGGATCTGCGCCTGCACGGTCACGTCCAGCGCGGTCGTCGGCTCGTCGGCGATGAGCAGCCGGGGCCGGCAGGCGAGAGCCATCGCCAGGGCCACCCGTTGTCGTTGGCCGCCGGAAAGCTCGTGCGGCAGGGCCCGTACCAGCCGGGCCGGGTCAGGCAGGTGCACCCGGCCGCACCAGTCGATTGCGCGGCGCTCGGCGTCGCTGCGGTTGAGGCCCTGGTGCAGCCGCAGCGGGCCGGCGATCTGGCGGCCGACCGGCATCAGCGGGTCCAGGGCGGTCAGGGGCTCCTGAAACACGATGCTGACGGTGCGGCCACGGACCCGACGCCACTGCCGGTCCGGCGCGCCGAGGAGGTCCTCGCCGTCGATGAGGACGCGGCCGCTCGTACGCATGCCCGGCGGTAGCAGTCCCAGCAGCGCCAGCGCGGTCAGCGATTTGCCCGAGCCGGATTCGCCGATGAGGCCGACCCGGTCGCGGGCGGCGAGGCCGAACGAGACGTCGCGAACGAGCGCCTGCCCGTCGAGCGTGATGGTCAGCCCGGTGGTCTCCAGGATGGTCATCGGTGCGCTGCCTGCCTTTCCTGCCGTAGCTGCGGGTCGAGGACTTCCCGCAGGCCGTCACCGAGCAGGTTGACCCCGACGACGGTGACGGCGACGGCGAGGCCGGGCAGCAGGACGTTCCACGGGGCGACGCTCACCGTCGACTGCGCCTCCTGGAGCATGCGGCCCCACGACGGCGCGGGCGGCGGGGTGCCGAGCCCCAGGTACGACAGCGACGCCTCGGCGATGACCGCGACGCCGAAGGCGAGGGTGGCCTGCACCAGCAGGGTGTGCCAGATGTTGGGCAGGACGTGCCGGACCAGGATCATCAGTGGTCCCGTGCCGCAGGTACGCGCCGCGAGGACGTAGTCCTGGGTGAACACACGGCTCGCCGAGATCCGGGTCAGCCGGGCCACCTCGGCGGAGACGCCGATGCCGATCGCGCTGATCGCGACTGCGGCCGACGCGCCGTACACGGTGACCAGCAGCATCGCCAGCAGCAGGGTCGGGAAGGCGATCACGATGTCGATCACTCCGACGACGGTGTTCTCGAGGAACCGGCCGGCGGCCGCCGCGAGCAGGCCCAACGGGATGCCGATGATGAACGCGACCGCGATTGAGGCCAGCCCGATCCACACCGCGGTACGCGCGCCGAGCATCAGCTGGGTGAACTGGTCGCGGCCCAGGCGATCGGTGCCCGCCCAGTGCCGTGCGGACGGGTCTGCCAGCCGGGCCGCCGGGTCGGTGTGGTCCAGCCCGTACGGGGACCAGACCAGCGACACCAGCGCCAGGGCGAGAACCGCCAGCAGCAGCGCCGAGCCGAGCACGAACGACGGCGAGCGCCAACCTCGGCGTGGCCGGGCGGGGGTGTCGGGCGCCGCGATCGTTTCGACCGCTTCGACCAGAGGTGTGCTCATGCCGAACCTCGCAGTCTCGGGTCGACCAGCCGCTGCGCGACGTCGACGACGAGTCCCACCACCAGCACGGTCGCCGTCATGAGGAAGACCGTGCCCTGCACGATCGGCAGATCGCGGGCCTTCACGCTGGTCAACAGCAGCGAGCCCAGGCCGGGCAGGGCGAAGACGCTCTCGATGACCACGGTGCCCAGCAGTGAGCTGGCCAGCAGGATGCCGAGGATCTGGACCACGGTTGCGGCGCCGTTGCGTGGTCCGTGCCGCCACAGCGCCCGCGGCAGGCTGTACCCGAGGGAGCGGGCGGTGCGCACGTACTCCTGGCTCAGCACATCGAGCGTCGCCGAGCGTACGTAGCGCACCAGCACCGACCCTTGGGCGATGGTCAGCGTCGCCACCGGCAGGACCAGTGACTGGAGCGCGGCTTGCGGGTCCTGCCAGCCGGTGCGGGGAAACCCGCCCGGCGGCAGCGCCCGCCACCGCACCGCGACCAGCCAGACCACCACGATCCCGACCCAGAAGATGGGCAGCGCGATGCCCACCTGCGCCAGCGTCGACACCGCCACCCCGAGCAGACCTCGCCGCCGTATCGCCGCGAACACCCCGATCGGTACGGCCACGACGATCGACAGGACGAACGCGCTCAGCGCCAGTGGCACGGTGACCGGGAGCCGGCCGGCGATCTGATCGAGCACCGGCATCTGGGTGAACAGGCTGTCCCCGAGGTTCCCGGCGACCAGGTCGCCCAACCAGTGGCCGTACTGTGCCAGCACCGGCCGGTCGGTGCCGAGCTGGTGCCGGATCGCATCGATCTGGTCCGGGGAGGACCCGACCGCCAGCAGCGTGACGGCCGGGTCGCCCGGTAGGACCCGGAGCAGGAAGAACACCGCCGAGCCCGCGACGAACAGCGAACCGATCAGCCAGGCGACCCGACGGATGAGGTAGCTGAGCACCGCTTACCGCCTAGCGTTTGGTGATCGGTGCGACATAGAAACTGTCCGTGGTGTTGTTCTTCTGGTAGCCGCTGACCGAGGTGCTGGCGACCTTGATGGCGGGGTCGAGGAACAGCCAGGCGCTCGCCGCGTCCTCGGAGATCTGCCGTGCCACCTTCTTCAGCAGGGCGGTCTGCTCGTCGGGTGTCGCGGCGGTCTCGGAGTCCTTGACCCACTGCTGCACCTGCGGGTTGTCGTACTGCCAGTAGAACGTCGGGTCGCCGTACCAGACGAGGTCGCGCTGGTTGACGTGGGTCATGATGGTGGCCTGGAAGTGGTGGTTCTTGTAGACCTTGTCGGTCCAGGTCGCGTCGTCGACGGGGTTCAGCGTGATGGTGATACCGGCCTGGGCGAGCTGGCTCTTCAGCCCCTGCGCGATGATGTTGACCGCGTCCGACGGTACGTAGTCGACGGTGAAGGACAGCCCGTTCGCGTACCCGGCCTTGGCCAGCAGTTGCTTGGCGCCGGCGACGTTGTGGTCGTCGATGCTGGTCAGGTCCTCGTACCAGGGGTCGGTGGGCGGCACCATCGAGCCGATGACCTGGCCGCGGTCGGCCCACACCGCCGTCAGCAGCGCCTTGCGGTCGATGGCCTGCCGGATGGCGTGCCGTACGTCGGGATTGTTGAACGGGGCGACGGCGTCGTTGAAGTTGAATAGTTCCTTCGTCGTGGACGTGCCTTCCACGATGGAGAACTGCGGCTGGTTGTCGAACTGGGTGAGCACATCCGGCGAGGACACCTGGGTCACCAGGTCGAGTTGGCCGGCGAGCAGGGCGTTGTCCTCGGCGGTGGCGTCCTTGAAGAAGCGGTACACCACCTGCTTGTTGCTGGCCTTCGTGCCCCAGTACTTGTCGTTGCGGGTCAGCGTGATGGAGTCACCCTGTTTCCAGGAGGTCAGGGTGTACGGGCCGGTGCCGATCACAGTCGTCTCCGGGTTGCCGGCGTCGGGCTTGGTGACAGCCGCGCCGGTGCTGGTGAGGTAGAACAGGAACGACTGCGACCGCGTCGACAGGGTGACCTTGACGGTGCCATCGTCCGGTGCCTCGATCGTCTTCATGATCGAGAGGTTCTTCTTGCGGGCGCTGGTCGACTCGTCGGACGTCACGCGCTTGAGCGCGGCCACCACGTCGCTGGCCTTCAGCGGGGTGCCGTCGGAGAACGTCACGCCGGGCTGCAGGTGGAACGTGTATACCGTGCCGTCCGGCGACACGTCCCACGACTTTGCCAGCAGCGGCTCGACCTTGCCCTCGTCGGTCAGGACGGTGAGCCCCTCGACGACGTTGCGCAGCAGCACCTGGGCGTGGCCGGTGTTGCCACCCTTGATCGTATTGAGCGTCGTCGGCTCGTTCAGCGAACCGACCGTGATCGTCGCGTCGGCGGCGCCTGTCGACCCGGGGCTCGTCGACGAGCCGCAGGCGGCGAGCAGCAAAGCGAGGGTGGCGGTGGCCGCGAGCGCGCCGAGCGGGCGCAACCGGCGTGCGAAGGGTAGGCCAGCCGAGGGCCTGCGGTGAATGGTCATGTCCTTACTCCAGGCAGACGGAACCTGCGTCGCGCGAGCGCGGGACGCGGTGATTGAGGCTCACAAATGAGGGCAGATCAGACGTTGATGACGGCGCGCGGGCAGCGGGGCGCGACAGCCACGGGCGCGGGTCGGAGTGTCAGGCCGTCAACAGCAGCAGATACGGCGCGCGGCAACGACACGGACCGCAAGCGGGGTCCGGTCCAACGACGGCGCACTGTTCACGCAGGTCAGGCTACATGATCACGTAGTTGGGGCGGCAAGCCGGCGATCGTGTCCTTTGACACAGGTCCGAATCCCGTTCGCAATCCGCCAGCGCGGAGTGCCGGCACCAGCGGGACCTTCCGTCGCGCTATTTGCACCGCTCACCGCATTGTGTGGGCCGCTCACAGTTCGAGCGGCATAGATGGGGACCGCGCCATGACGCCGGGGAGAAGGATGCGCGATACCGCCTGAAGTATCCGATGCAGCAGGTCAAGGAGGAACAGCATGTCCCCCACTGCGGATTTTCCGGCCGACGACCTCACGGAGCCCGACCAGCCACGGGCTTGCGGCCCCACCGGCTCCCGATTCACCCCGTCCCGCCGAACCGTCCTCAAGGCTGGTGCGGGCGCCATACTGGCAGCGGCCTTCACTCAAGCGGCCGCGCCGAGTGCCCGCGCCGGCAGCCCCGATCCGGGCGGCAACACCCGCGTCGACACCGGAACCGACTTCGCTGTCGCACCGTCTCCAGACGGGCGCATGCTCGCGTTCGACATGCTCGGCGTGCTGTGGGTCGTCTCCGCCTCGGGCGGCACCGCGCGCCGCCTGACGTCCGACCTGTACGACATCGCTCAGCCGGACTGGTCGCCCGATGGATCCACGATCGTGTTCCAGTCGTACCGGGATGGAGTGTTCAACCTGTGGGCAATCCGCCCCGACGGGTCAGGCATCACCCAACTGACGAAGGGCCCGTTCGACCACCGCGAACCGAGGTACAGCCCCGACGGGCGTCGCATCGCCTACTCGTCCGACCAGGGCGGCTCGTACGGCATCCATGTGCTCGACCTCGCCACAGGCTCCACCCGAGCCCTGGCCGAGACTGCGGCCGAGGAGTACGAGCCGGCTTGGTCACCGGACGGATCTCGCATCGCATTCGTCGTAGCGGACACCCGCATCGATGTCGCCGAGGTCGCCACCGGTGCCCGCACCACGGCGGTCGTGGTGCCGGCCGGCCAGGTGATCCACCAGCCGTCGTTCCTGGCGAACGGAACCGACATCGCCTACCACCTGCTCAATGCGGGCCGCAACGAACTGGCCTCGACGGCAGGCACCCTGGTCACCGGTGAGGAGGTGTTCCCATTCCAGGCCAGGTTCACGGCCGACGGCCGGTACCACTACAGCTCGGCCGGCAAGATCCGCACGCGTCGCCTCGGCTCGGCCACCGCCGGGACCGTCGGATTCACCGCAGCGCTGACCGCCACGGTCGCGAAGTACCGCAAGACCACCCGGGTGTTCGACGCACCCGGCACCTTCCCTGTCATTGGCATCGGTTCCCCGGCGGTGTCCCCGGACGGGACCATGGTCGCGTTCCGCGCCCTGAACGACATCTACCTGATGCGGCTCGGGGAGAAGCCGGTACCCCTGTTCGGGAACCGCTGGTGGAAGGCCGACCCGGACTTCTCGCCGGACGGTAAGCAGCTGGCCTATGTCAGCGACCGAACCGGCACCTTGAACATCTGGGTCCGGGACCTGAGCTTCGGGGTCGACCGGCAGCTGACCTACCTGACCGAGTCCGCGGCCCTGTCGGTGCGGTGGTCGCCAAGCGGTGAGGAGATCGCCTATCTCGACCAGGATGGCGGTCTGTGGGTATTGAACGTGTCCACCGGCGACGTGCAGCAGGTCTTCGGCGCGACGTTCGAGCCGGGCCGGCCCACGTGGTCCCCGGACGGGAAGATGATCGCCCTGGCGGCCGTCGTGCCCTACTCGCGCCGCTACCGGGAGGGTCTGTCGAAGATCCTCGTGGTCGACCGTGCCACGGGCGCCGGCAGGTACGTCGACCCCGCCCCGCACAGGTCGCTGCAGACCCGCGGTGACGACGGGCCCGTCTGGTCCCCGGACGGGACGATGCTCGCATTCGCGATGGAATCGTTGATCTGGGTGCTCCCGGTCGACCGGAGCGGACACCCGACCGGGCCGGCACGCCAGGTCACGAGCGAACTGTCCGACGCACCCGTCTGGACGGGCGGCTCTTCCACGCTCCTGTACCTGTCCGGTGGCCAGCTGAAGACGGTCCGTGTCGACGGCGGGGCCGGCCGGACGATCCCGGTCCAGCTGCGCTGGCGCAACGACCCCGGCCCCGACCAGGTCGTGATCCACGCAGGCCGGATGTGGGACGGGTCGTCCGCGACAGTGGCCCGCGATGTCGACATCATCGTGCGAGGCCAGCGGATCGTTGCGGTCGAGCCGCACCGCGAGGGCCGCAGCGGCAGCCTCGTCGACGCCAGCGACCGGTTCGTCATGCCCGGACTGATCGACATCCACCACCACCGCGAGATGCAGGGCTACGCGTACGGGTCGCGGCAGGGGCCGCTGTGGCTCGCGCTCGGCATCACCACGACCCGCTCACCCGGCTCCCCGGCCTACCACATGGTCGAGGAACGCGAATCGGTCCAGTCCGGCGCCCGACTGGCGCCGCGCTATCTGGCCACCGGCGAGGCCGTGGACGGGCCTCGCATCTACTACAACTTCATGCGCCCGACATTCACCCACGCCCAACTGGCGCTCGAGCTGGAACGGGCGGCCAAGCTCGACTACGACCTGATGAAGTGCTACGTACGGCTACCGGTCGTGTGGCACAAGGAGGTCATCCAGTGGGCACACCGGCAGGGCAAGCCGGTCACGTCGCACTACCATTACCCGGCGATCGCAATGGGCGGCGACGGAACCGAGCACGTCGGCGCCACGAACCGGTTCGGCTACTCCCGGACCGTCACGAACGTCGGATCGGCGTACTCCGACGTCATCGCCATGTTCAACGCGTCGAAGATGGCCCGCACGCCAACCCTGTTCGTATCGTCGACCCTGTACCGGGAGGACATCTCCCTCGTCACCGACGAACGAGTCCGGCGACTCTACCCGAACTGGCGAATGGAGAAACTGCAGGCGTCGGTCAGCTCTGCGCAGACGACGGACCAGACCGTCAACCGGCAGAACCTTGCCAACCAAGTCGCGCAACTGGTCGCGATGGTCCGTGGTGGCGGCGTCGTCACCGCCGGGACCGACGCCCCGATCGATCACCTGGCCATCAGCCTGCACATGAACATGCGCGCGATGGTGAAGTACGGCCTCACGCCGCTGGAGACCCTGACCAGCGCAACGTCGACGTCGGGGGATTTCCTCGGGCAGCCAATCGGTCGAATCGGCAAGGGCATGCTGGCGGACCTGGCCATCGTCGACGGCGACCCGCTGACTCGGATTGAGGACGCCGCGAACGTCACCGCGGTCGTCGTGGGTGGACGGCACCACACCGTCGCAGGCCTGATCGCCCCCTACCCGACCTCCACGACGACCAATCAGCCGCCACCGGCGGCATCAGCACCCAAGGGCAAGGTCAAGCAGCGCGTGCCCGCACACGCCAGCACGGCCGCGTACTGGTGGAACACCCCGGAGGAGCTCGAACGGGCCCGGATCTCCTGCGGCCACGACCACTAGCGTCGAGCCCTCCCTGGAACCGCGCCCCGGACCGGTCCGGGGCCCATTCGCACCGAGATGACCCCCATCCGGTGCGTACGCCGCGGTGATCCGCCGAGCAGGTTGGCCCGGCGGATCACCGCTGCCACAAGCAGGCACCGGGCCAGGATCAGCCGAGATCCCGCACCCGTATGTTGCGGAAGGCGATGACCGAGCCGCCGTCGTGGTTCTGCAGGCCGACGTAGCCCTGCGCGTACTGCCGCCCACTGGTGCCCGGGTCGGTCGGACGGCCCGGGAAGGGCAGGCCGGGCACGTTGTCGAACTCGTTGATCACCACGCCGTTACGGATCACGGTGTAGTGCTGGCCGACGACCCGGATCTCGAGGTCGTTCCAGATCCCCTTATCCGTCGAGCGGGCTTGGGCGAGGTTCAGGTCGGCGAACCCGTACACGGATCCGGTCTTCCGCGGGTCGTTGCTGCCGATCTCCGGCGAGTCGTTGATCTGGATCTCGTGGCCGCAGTTCACGGCAACCCATGCCGGATCGCTCGTCTTGCACTGGGGGCTGGCGGCCGGGTCGACGCCGGGGAACCGCACGAGGACGCCGCTGTTCGATCGCGCGTTCGCGTCGCCGCCCCGCTCGTCGCGGAACTGCAGGCGCAGTGAGAAGTCGCCGAACTGGGCGGCCCGGTACCAGAGCATGCCGAGGCCGCCGCCCGTGGGCGCGTTGGTCGTCACCATCGACCCGTCGTCGCGCAGCGCGAACCCCCGGCCGCCGACGTAGCCCCAGTTCGCGTACGACTCGGTCGTTCCGTCGAACAGGCTGACGTAGCCTGTCGTTCTACCCACGTCGGAGTGCGCCGCGGCTTCGGTCAGCGTGGCGGCCTCCGCTGTGGTGATCACGTCGGCGCCGGCCAGACCGCGCGCGATGTGCGTCACGTGCGCCACGAACCCGCCGTGGTTGGCCCAGGCACGCTCGTCGTCGATCAGGTCGTTGATCGAACAGCCGCCGTCGACGGTCCGGTTCGCCACGCCGCTGTCGTAGTCGAGAAAGCGGACGGTTGGCCGGCTGTCCGGTGCGACGCACGACGATAGCGATGCGGTGGCCGGCGCCGCCGCGAAACCGCCGCTCAGGACCGCGGCGGCGAGGAGCGCCGTACCCGCGAGGAAACGTTTCCTGCTACCCACGCTGAACCTCCTTGTCTCACCGATCGAGGCGGCGCTGCCGGTTTCGCTCGTCGGCTGTCCGTCTGCATCGGCCTCTCGTTCCCCGCGAGGTCTCGGGGCCTCCCGGGGGCGCTACATGACAAGTGCTCACCCGAACCTAGGTTCTTTCCATCGAGACATCAAGAAGTTTGGTTGCCATACGCGCATCTTTTGCTGCGGCGACGGAAAGCCAATCCCCCGGCTTGCTCGGGCGCGCCCGCCGCTGCGGCCAGGTGCGTTGAGACGTCCCGCGATTGATCATTGCTAGTTGAAGAAGTACGACACAAGGCGTCAGGTTTCTGATCGAACATGGTTTCACCGGTCGGCGTCGTGCTGGACGTGAACCGGCCTTACGGATAGATAAGGATCTCGATGCGCGAAACGCCGGATGATCTCAACGGGCTCCAGGGCCTCCTGGACTCCTCCCTGTCCCGCTCCACCTCGCATCTCCGCTCGATCATCGCTGAGCGCACCCTGACCGCGGAGCAGCTCACCCAGGTGCTCACCGGCATGTGCACGCTTGCCCTGTCCACCGTGACGGCGAAGGGCGAGCCGCGGATCAGCGGCGTGGACGGGCATTTCCTACACGGCAAGTGGCATTTCGGGACGGCGCGCAGCGCCGCCAAGGCCCGCCACCTCGCCGCCCGTCCGGCCGCCAGCGTCGCGCACATGCGTGGCGAGGACTTGGGCGTGTTCACGCACGGTACGGTGGAGATCCTCAACCCTCAGGACAGCGAGCCTGCCGCGGACTGGCCAGACCTGCTCACGTACCTGAAGGACTTCTACGGCGAAAGCGCCTTCGACTGGGACAACGACGTGGTCTTCTACCGGCTGCACGCGCACTGGATGACCGTCTACGCCCCAGACCTCGCCAAGCTCACCGCCAAGTGACGACGAAACTCGACGTGCCTTCAGGTCCGGCGGTGGACGTTGGCGTCTCGGGTGCGGGCTACGGCCTGGGCCCGGTCCGCGACGCCGAGTTTGAGCAGCACGTTGGAGACGTGGTTCTGCACCGCCTTGGGGCTGATCCCGAGCCGGGCCGCGATCGCTTGGTTGGACTGGCCAACGCCGCGCCCAGCGCGGCAGCCCGGGGCTGTGGGCGCCCAGCATCGGCAAAGAGCGGGGCCGGGAGAAGGCTCAGCTCAATGGTCGCGTCGGGCGATGATGTGGGCGACTGGTCACCGACGGATTTCCCGCACATACTGTTTATGGATAGAGCCGCCGCACGGGGTCCGGTGACACAGGGCGGCACCCATACCGGCAGGCGCAGCGCTGGCGATCGCCGCCGGAGCGGATGCACGTTCATCGTCGCCACCGGATGAGATCGGGACACCGCGGATCGGTCACCGTCGACTGATCGTCGGGTCCGTCAGGCGCGCCGGGATCGTGCTAGGCGGAGGTGGCCATGTACCCACCGGCGAAGGTTCGCACCGTTCTGGCGGCCGGGACGCTCGGCCTTGTCATGGTCGCCTGCCAGGCCTCACACACCCCCACGCCCGGGCCGTCCGCCCCTGATACGACCCGCTCAATCTGGCCCGCGCCTGGTGGGTCGGGTGGCGGGCGGGTGGCATCGTCGTCCACATCCACCGCGCAGCTGCCCACGCAGGCCCCGGGCACGTCATCCGCGCCGGTACCGTCCGTGCCGGCGCCGACCAGGTCGGCCGGCCTGACCAGGTGGCAACTGGCCGGGCAGCGAATCATCTACTCCTACCCCGGATTGACACCACCGGCGAGCCTGTTGAGGATCATCCGCGCCGGTGAGGCCGCCGGGGTGATCTTCTTCGGGGAGAACATCGCCAGCACCGCCCAGATCAGCTCGGTGACCGCCCAGCTGCGACGCGCCCAGGCGCAAAGCCCGGTCCACGTGCCGCTGCTGCTGATGGTCGACCAGGAGGGTGGCCTGATCCGGCGGCTGCCGGGGGCGCCTGCGCTGTCAGAGAAGCGGATCGGCCAGTCCGCCGATCCGGTGGCCGCGGCGGCCGCGGCGGGCACCGGAGCCGGCCGCACCCTCGCCGCAGTGGGCATGAATGTCAACCTCGCCCCGGTTCTCGACGTCTACTCCACTGCGGGCAACTTCATCGACCAGTATCAGCGCTCCTACAGCGCGAACCCCGGCACCGTCGCGGCTTTGGGGCGGGCGTTCATCACCGCCCAGCAGCGCACCGGCGTGGCCGCCACCGCCAAGCACTTCCCCGGACTGGGATGGGCGGCAACGGCCCAGAACACAGACACCCGGACGGTCACCCTGCCCCAGTCGCTGGCCACGTTGCGCGGCACCGACGAGTTCCCGTACTCCGCCGCCGTCGCCATCGGCGTCGACCTCGTCATGGTGTCCTGGGCCAGCTACCCGGCGCTGGACCCGAACCGCCCAGCCGGCCTGTCGCCGACAGTGGTCAGGCAGGAACTGCGCGACCGCCTCGGGTTCACCGGGGTGACCGTCACCGACGCCCTGGAAGCCGGTGCGCTGGCCCCCTACGGCACCACCGGCCAGCGCGCGGTCGCCGCCGCAACCGCCGGCATGGACCTCATCCTGTGCTCCGCCCGTGACGTCAGCCAGGGCGAAGCCGCCACCGCCGCCCTGGTCAACGCCCAGACCGAGGGCCGGCTCGACGGCGCCGGCTTCATCGCCGCGGCGGATCGGATCGCCGACCTGCGGGCCCGTCTCCACTGACCGTCTGGTGAGGCGGCCGTCGGCTCCGCACGCCCGAACCGGCCCGGGAACCACCCGAGCACCCCCAAGTCAGGGTCGCGGGGCCGGCCCAAGTCAGCCGGCGGACCGACGAGGGCGCCGGGGTCGAGGATCCAGGACGGGTCGAGCGTGGGCGGCGGGCCACATGCCGGGGCTGGCTGACTTCGCTGAGCCAGCATGGAAGTCGACAAACGCGGTCGGGTGGCCATCGCACCGCCCTAGGCTCACCGTTGAACGGCGGATCAACAGCAGGAGGTCACGGCGGTGGGCAACGAGCAGCAGAACATGGAACTGATGCAGACCCTCGACGACGCGTGGAACGCCCAGGACATCGACACATTCAACAGTCGGCATCACGAGGACGTCGTGGTGCGGTGGCCCGGCAAGCCGGAGACGCATGGTCAGCACAACCACGAGGCCGAGGCGAGGGAGTTCTTCAAGGCGTTTCCGGATCAGCGGCTAGGCAACCGGCCATACAAGGTCCTGTTCGCCTCAGGTGACTGGACGTGCTCGATCGCGCGCTTCACCGGCACCATGACCGGCCCCATGACCGGCCCGGACGGTAACGAGATCCCGCCCACCGGCAAATCGTTCGACGTCGACTTTTGCACCGTGGCCCGATGGGTCGACGGGAAGATCGCCGAAGAGAACCTCTTCTACGACCTCACCACCTTCATGAAGCAGATTGGGCTAGCGTAGTCCCGCAGCCCCTGGTGCCGCTCCGTCCGGGTGCGATGGGCCGTCGGAGGTGATGGCGAAGGCGCTGAGGGCGGGTTTCCCACGCATCGCCCGTTATGCCCGACCTCGTCCGGTGGGGTCCGCCAAGGCAAGCCATCCTGGCGGGAGATTCACCGGAACTGCTATCGCCCTGCGGAGGGAGCAGCGGCGATTGCCAAGAGTTCCGCTGCGAGGGCGGTCGGGGTACGGCCCAGCCACAGCGCGTGCAGCGGACGGGTCAGCGGGAGGCCCTCGACCCGAAGCTCGACCAGTTCTCCCGCTGCGACGGCGGGTGCGGCTGCGCGTGCGCTGATCACACCGATGCCACCACCCGCGCGGACCGTGGAAAGGATCGTGGTGGTCGAGCCGAGGCTGATGGCGTGCGGCAGCGACGGCGCGAAGCCGAGGGCGTGCTCGACCGCGTTCAGGAACGTGTCGCGGGTGCCGGAGCCCGGTTCACGCAGCAGCAGTGGCTGATCGGCGAGGTCGGTCGGCCGCAGTGCGCGCCAGGCGTGCGCGGCGAGCGGATAGCTGGCGGCGACGACCAGGGCGAGCCGGTCGTCGCCCACGATGCGGGCACTCAGGTCTGCGGGGATGTCGGGTGACTCGACGAACCCAAGGTCCGCCGCGCCCGAGCGGACGGCCTCGACGACGCCGTGACTGTTCGCTACGTCGGCCGAAATGTCCAGCTCGGGATGGGTGCGGCGCAGGCTCAGCAGCCAGGCTGGCAGCAGGTACTCGGCCACGGTGAGGCTCGCCGAGATACGCAGCCGCGCCTGCCGGTCGGCGCGCAGCGTCAGAACTCCGTCGGCGAGGCTCTGCGCGGCGTCGATGACGTTGCGCGACCAGGCGACGACCGCCTCGCCGGCGGGCGTGAGAAGGCTCCCGCGCCGCGAACGCACCAGCAGCGGTACGCCGAGCCGGCGTTCCAGCTTCGCAAGCCGCGCGCTGGCGCTGGGCTGGGTGATCCCGTGCGCCTGCGCCGCGCGCCCGACGCTCCCCGTCTCGGCGACGGACAGCAGCAGATCGAGCGCCGGCAGGTCGCTTATCCAGGGCGGTAGTGGCATCCCGCGCAGTCTGTCACAGGTGCTTGGGTGTTCGGCCCGTCCCGGGCCTCGTCATCGGGCCAGCAGGTATTGCAGACCCAAGCTGGTCGAGCTGACCGCGGCCCAGAGGATCAGGCCGAGCAGCAGCGGCCGGGCGCCGGCGCGGCGGAGGGCGGCCACGTCGGTGGAGAGGCCGACGGCGGCGAGGGCGATCGCGATGAACAGCAGCGCCACCTGGTGCAGAGCGGCCTGGGCGGCGGCGGGAATGAGCCCACCGGTGTTCAGCGCGGCCACGGCAAGGAATGCGACCAGGAACCAGGGCACCAGAGAGGCCGCGAGCCGGGCCTTCGACGTCTCCGGCAGGTCGGCGCGGCGGCGGGTCAGGGTGGTGAGGACGAGGACGACCGGAATGATCATCAGGGTACGGGCGAGCTTGACGACGACTGCGTATCCGGTGGCGTCCTGGCCGTAGGCGCCCGCGGCGGCCACCACCGAACTGGTGTCGTTGATGGCGGTGCCCGCGAAGAGCCCGAACGCGTGCGCGTCCAACCCCAGCGCGTGCCCGAGCGGGGGAAAGACCAGGACGGCGGCCACGTTGAAGAGGAAGATCGTGGAAATCGCGTACGCCACGTCGTTACTCTTCGCCCGGATCGCCGGTGTCGCGGCCGCGATGGCGGAGGCGCCGCAGATACCGGTGCCGACGCCGATCAGCGTGCGCAGATCGCGGGGAACGCCGAGCCGCCGGCCCACCGACCAGGCCAGCAGCAGGCACACCCCGAGCGTGCCCAGCATGACCGGCAATGACGCCGCGCTCACCGACAGCACCTCGTCGAGCGACAGTTGAGCCCCGAGAAACACGACTGACAACTGGAGCACCAGGCCCTTGGCGATGCTCAGCCCCGGCGCCATCGCCTCGGACCGGTGCCGGGCCAGCGGGCTCAGGAAGACCCCGACGACAACGGCGAAGACGGGCGCACCGACCACGGGGACCAGCGTGCCGGCAACCGTCGCGGCGAGTCCCAGCAACACCGCCGCGCCGAGCCCGGCGGCCTGGACGGGTACGCGACGGCGGGTGGGCGGCTCAGCAAGAACGATCACCATTCCAGGCTTCGCCCGCGCGGCGCTCCCCGGTAGAGATCATTCCCAGACCACCGTCATAGGCAGCGCCTATGACCGAACCGGTCGCTGTTCCGGCCCGCGGTGGATCAGTCAGGACTCGGCAGGGAAACCGCCCGGCGGGTACCCGCTGGCGACAGCGGTGCTGAGCTTCACCGTTGTTCACGGCACCGCTCTTCCCTGACGCTTCTCACCATCCCCAGCGGCTGGACGCGGTTCCGCTCGCGGGTATCGGGGGCACGTCGTCCGCACTCTCGGCGAAGTCGAGCGGTGGCAGCGGACCCACGTACTCGACGGTGTAGCGCTCACCGAGATCGTCGCGCAGTTCCTGAACGGCTGCGTCGAACTGTTCGAGGTCGTCAGCACGGACCAGGTAGTAATGAGTGAGGAGCGTGACGTCGTCTGCGGTGCGCGAGCCGTGGTCAACGGTCAGCGGCGCCAGCCGGCTGGCCACCTGAGCGTCGAGTGCCGCACGCCGCTCGGCCAGTCCATGGTTCACCTGCTCACCGACGCTGATCTGCGCATTGAGATCCGCCGCGCCTGCCCGGGACTGCCCGACCAGCTGGCGCAATGTCGGCGACGAGGCGAGCAGGTTGCGCAGCTCGGCATCCTCATCGGCTTTGATCTTCAGTCGCATCTCGACGAGGCCGTCCAGTTGATCAAGCCGCGAGGCGGCCCGCTCGCCGAGCGGCGCCAGGATTTCCGATCGCACCGCGTCGTCGTCGGGGGCGAGCGTCCCGAACCGAACCGGCAGGACCGGTCCACCCTCGATCAGGGCCCGCAAGACGTCGAGGTAGTCGACCGCGTCGGCGTCGCGCAGGGCCTGGTCGCCGATCTCGCTCACCGCCGCGGCGACCTGTTCGGTACCCACCAACCGGACCCGGCCGGCCGGCGTCCCGATACCGGTGACACTCTCGGGCAACGGATGCGCAGGGCGGACCAATCCGTATACGACCAGCACGATCAGCTCTCCCTGTCACTGCCAGTCTGGCGTCCGATCGGGAGCTTGCGCCGCCGGCGCCCCGAACCCTCGTCTCCCTCACCTTCCTGATCGTCCCGGTCGCCGTGTACGGAGTCCTTGATCTCGCCCAAGGTGTCCTTGAGACCGCCAAGCGCGCCGCGGGTCTTGGAGCGGGCGCCTCCCTCGGTCATCCCCTGGATCATCCCGGGCAGGCCGGTGACTTGTCCCTCGGGTTGAAGGTCGAGGCGGTTGACCGCCTCGGCGAAGCGTAGGTAGGTGTCCACGCTGGCGATCACGATCCTGGCGTCGATGGTCAGTAATTCGATCCCTACCAACGAGACGCGTACGTACGCGTCGATCACGATTCCCTTGTCCAGGACCAGGTCCAGTACGTCGGCCAGACTGCTTGGGCGGGGAGCGCGGTTCGCTCCGGTGGTCATCATGGTCATCGTTGTCGCTTCTCCTCAATCGCTGTGTTCGCTGCCGGTCAGCTCGTCCTGTCGGTTCTCGCAAAGGCCAGCAACTGGTCGAGGTCCGTCCGGTCGTTTCGTCGTTCCGACTGACGATCCCCCTGCGCCGTGCGGTCTTCCGGGTCGGCGGTTTCGAATTCGCCACTGGTCGGCGAGTCCTGGAAGATCTCCCGCAACTCAACGAAGCGCCGGTCCAAGGCCAGCAACGCCTGCCCCAACCGCTCCACCTGCTCCGGGGTCAGACCACCCTCGTCCACCCGGCGCAACGCCTGGCGCTCCAGCAGCTGCCGGACCACGTCCAGCAGCACGACGACGAGGCGGCCGAGGCCCGCGCCGGCCTGCTCCGGGTCGATGTTCACCCGAAGCGGCGAATCATTCCGCGACGGCGTCATCCGCGAGCCTCCTTCCTGGTTGTCCATTCAGGCATTGCCCGGTTCGCGGCCACTTACTCCCCACTGTTCGGGCTCGTCGAGTCCAGCTTGGAAGTCGTCGAGCCGCTGAGCCGCGATGAGCAGCAGGTTGAGGTCCAACCGGATGAGATCGATTCCGGCCAGTGCGATCACCACATCACCGCTGACCACAGCACCGCGATCAACGATCCGGTCGAGCAGCTCGACCAGGTCGTTCGTGCCGGTGAGCCGGGTGCTCAGCTCACGCCGCTCAGCCACGGTCAGCCGTCTTGAGGTTGGTCACCGAGAATGAGTACGGCGGCCACGGCCCATTGACGCTGAGGGTGTAACCCTCGGTGGCCAGCCGGTCGCCGCATTGGTCGACAACCTCGATGAACTTCGACCGCCGGTCGCGGCGCACCAGGTACGTCCGGTCCAGGATGTTTCCGCCCCGACCGGTGACGGCGTCAACGGCTTGCTCACGCAGTGCCGCGTCCACGTCGGCAGCCAGCATGGCCGAGGCCTCCCTGCGTCGCTGCACGCTTTGCAACGACTCGCGTCGCTGCCGAAGGTAGGCCAGGCCGACCCCGATGCTCGCGGACCGCTCCTCAGCGTCGTCGGCGCTCCCGGCGGGGCTACCCGCGGGGGCCGGAGTACTCAATTCGCTGTCAATGGAGTCGTGGCTGCCTGCCGCGGTGCTGGTACCGCCGGTAACGCGCACGCCGAACTCGTCACAGCCGGCGACCTTTGCCAACAACCGGCGCAAGTGTTCGCCGCGGACAGCCAGCAGATCAAGTAGCGCCCGATGCTCGGTCACCACCGTGCCCAGCCGCAGCGGTAGCGCGGCACCGGCGGCGTCCGCGGCGGCCCGTACCACGGCGTCATGCCGCCGAGCGAGTTCGCCGAGCAGTGCCGCATCGCCGGACTCGTCGTTGATTGCCGCGAAGCTCTCGGCGGACACCTCGCTGGTCAGCATGCCCAGACCCGATCCGGAGAGGAGCTGGGTCGGTTCGTCGCAGATGCCCGCCATGGTGGGCAGCGCGGCCTCCGCGGGCACGACGGCATACAGGTAGATGCCCTGGTTCGCGGTCACTCCGAGCTCCCGGTCCGCATGCGCCGCTCGATCTCGCTCAAACGCTCGCGGAGTGCCTCATTCTCCGCCCGCAACTGATCGATGAGCCCGTCCCCACCAGCGCGTCCGCTGCCCAACGCCGCTGCGGACGCCGGCTGCGCTCCAACCCCTTCTCCCTCCGCCTGGGGAGTGGCTTCGACCTTCCGTTGACCTGCTCTCGCCGTGGCCTTCTTGTCGGCCTCGACCTGCGCGGCCCGCGAGTTGAGGAAGGGATCATGCAGCCACCAGTCGATGCCCATCTGTCGTGCCGTGTCAGCGGACGCGACGAGTAGCCGAACCTTCAACGTCAGCAGCTCGATGTCGAGCACACCCACCACGATGTCGCCGACGATGACCACGCCACGGTCCAAGACCCGCTCCAGGACATCCGCCAGCGAGTCCGAAGCGGGCTGCGCGTATCGCGACCGAGGTGCCGCCAGATTCCCGGTCATGTCTGATCCGTGGCGCTGCGATGGAACCGCCGCAGCCTCTCGTACTGGATGACGTGGCCCTCCTGGTCGACGTCCACCCGGTAGGTCGCCATAACGCTGCTGCTCGGGGGAATCCGATCCAGTTCGGTGACGTCGAGGAGGAAGGACCAGCCGTCCTTCTCCGGTCGTGCCCCGCTCAATCTCTCCGGCGTCAGCCCGGTCAACTCCACGAACTCACCCACGGCAGCCCGGGCGACGTCCACCAGGCCGCGGCGACCGGAGCCAACACCCTGCCGGTCACCGTCATCACCACGGGACCGCTCCCGCGTGCCATCCGTCTCGGACCGACCCTCACGATGATCACCGCGGGAGTCGTGATCGCGACCGGGACGTCCGTGGGCACCGTCGCCATCAGACTGACCACGGGCACGGTCCTCTTGAACCTGTGCATCTGCCGTCATGAACTAGCCCCTACCCAGCGGGAGGGCCGACGAAAACCCGGGTGTCCACGTTGGTGCCGGACCGGCAACCGGTCGATCGTCGGACATTCCCGCCGCCCGGCGCGTACCCGGCCCTTTTCCGGGTACCCAGTACCTACCGATGCGGCGGACGACGACATCCGAAGTCCGCTGGACGACCCCGGACACGCAGGTGAGGAAGGCAATCATGACCCAGGGTCAGGGCGATACGACGGTGCAAGGCCGACCGAAGGAAGAACAGGACCACAACGATCGGCAGTGGCAGGGGCTGCAGAACCTCCTGTCCGACATGCGGCAGAGCCAACTCGACTTCTACGGAGAGCTCATCGACAAGGTCGATAGCGACCGATACCCCAGTCCGGCGATGCTCGACACCATCGAACGCGGCCTCCCACCCGAGCTGTACTCCCACTACACCGCAGTACTGATGGACAAGGTGGCCGACTCGAAATACCCAAGCCCGACGCTGCTCGCGCGTCTCCAACGTCTGACGATCCTGCCCGCTCGGTGAGCCCGGGGGTGTAGCAGGAGCCGCGGCACCTCGTGGTCGGGCAGCGTCAGCTGCGTTCCGTGCTCGACGCGGCGGGCAGGTACGCCGCGGCCGCGTGTGGTGCGGTCCGCGCGCCGACCTGGGTGACGGCGTGCGAGCCGGCGGCCACGCCCGCGGCGACCGCGTCAGGGAGGCAGGCGCCGGCGGCGAGAGCGACCGCGAGTGCACCGACGAAGGCATCCCCCGCCCCCACCGTGTCGACGGCGTCGACGATCGGCGCGGGGCAGTGGCCGGACCGGCCGTCCGAGTCGGCGTAAACCGCGCCGTCGGCGCCGAGAGTCACCACGACGGCGCAGCCGGCTCGGCAGGCAGCCGCAGCGGCGCCGGTCGGCGTGCGGACGACGGCGCCGAGCACCACCCGCGCCTCGGTCTCGTTGATTACGAGTACGTCGAGCGCGGCGAGCACGTCGGCGTCGAGCGTGGCGGCGGGGGCCGCGTTGCACACCAGTCGCGCCCCGGCTGCGCGGGTTGCGGCCGCCAACGCCCGAACCGTCGGTAGCGGTACTTCTAGCTGCCAAACGACAACGTCGCCGGCGCGCAGATCGGCTGCGGCGCGGGCCACGTCGTTGTCGTCGACCGCGCCGTTGGCGCCGGGCGCTACGCATGGCCGCCCTGGGCCCCGCGCCTGCCCCGTGACCGCCGGCCAGGATTGTTGTCCGCTGACGCCTTGTGATGCCTGCCGATCTGCGCGGCCGACGGTCGTTCACAGAGCAGCACCGGAGGCGACTCGTCGCGCCGCGTCCACAACCAGCTGCGGCTGGCCGTAATGGACGTAGTGGTCGGCCGTGTCGGCGATGATGTGTCGGCCTCGGCTGGACAGGGCGGCCAATTGGGCGTGATGTTCGACCACCTGGCGCGGCTGCCCGGCCGCGGAGATCACGACCACCGGCCGGTCCTGCCAGGCTCCAGGACGTACCGTTGACTGCACCAGACGGGCGCTGTCCACAGACGCCTCGGCCTCGCTGGCGGCAGCTGCCATGCTGGTGCTCCGATACGCGACCGCCGCATGCTCACGTACCGCCCGCGGCGCGCCCGCACTCGCGGCGATCCCCGGGGCCAGGCGCACCACACCGATCCGCGCGGCGAACCGGAAGGCTGCCATCTGCGCACGGATAACAGGGACGCTCGCCTTCAACGTCCCGGTCTCGCGCTCGTCGGTGACGTCCACCAGCACCAGACCCGCGGTCTCGCCAGACCAACGGTCAGCGAACAGACGCACCACGAACCCACCCAGCGAATGACCGACCAGGACGTACGGCCCATGTTCGCCCGCGTTGGTCAGGAGTGTGTGCAACTCTTCGGCCAGCCGGCCGGCGTCGCGCCGACCCGGCCCCGGGTCGCTCCACGCATAGCCGCCGCGGTCATAGCTGCACGCCCGGACCCGGACGGTCGCCGAGGCGTCGGTCAGCATCTGTTGCACCGTCGCCCACGTCGTGGACGACTCGCCGAGCCCTGCTTCGAACACCACGGTCGGCGCACTGCCGGTCGACCCGGTGCAGTTCAGGTGCAGCCGGCGCCCCCCGATGTCGATCAACCGACCCGGCGCCGGATGCCGCTGACCGTCACCCTGCCTCGACAGCGTCTCGTAGGTCCAACCAGAGCCGCTGACCACCGCGAAGACCACTACCAGACCAGCGGCAGTCCGCAGCAACGCACGCCGCCAACCCGACCGGACACGCCGGCGAGGCACCGCCACGCCACCAACACGTTCTTCCACATCCAGGACGGTAGGCAACCGTCACCCCTGCGGCATCGTCCGGCGGTCGCGCTGGCCGTACGACTCGCGTCGCCACCGCCCCACGCCTCTCTCCACCTCCTGACGGACCCGCTGCTTCCCGACCGCTAGGGGATCGCCCCTACGGCCTAGGACGACGCGATGAGGAACTCGTCGAAGGTACGCGGTGGCTGGCCGGTCAGGTCGCGTACCGCCGACGTCACAGCGGCGAGTGATCCTTCGGCGACTTCGCTCCACAGGCCGACGACGTCGGCGGCGAAGTTGCCGGGCAGCCCGAGGCTGGTCAGCCGGGCGGTCATCTCAGCGGGGGTCAACTCGAGAAGCCCGACGGACAGTTTCGCGGCGATCTGTGCATGGGTGAGCGCCTCGGGTCCGGTGAGGATGTAGGTGCCATTGGCCCGGGCCGGCCCGGTGAGCAGTGCGGCGGCACACGCGGCGATGTCATGACAGTCGATGTAGGAGACTCGCCAGTCGCCGGCCAGGCCGATCAGTTCGCCGTTGTCGGTGAACGCTCCGGCGCCGGTGCGGAAGTTCTGCATGAAGCCGCTGGGTTGCAGCAGAGACCAGCCGATCGGGGCTGATGTGAGGTGCTGCTCGATCTCCCAGTGCGCGCCTTCGGCGAGCTTGCCACCGGGTTTGGCGCCCCAGACGGAGACCTTCACGATCGACTGCACTCCGGCCTCGACGGCAGCGTCGATCGCGGCGATCTGCTGGCGCACCATCGGCTGCGGGCCGTCGACCGGGATCGCGCCACCGCCATTGAGGAAGAGCCGGTCCACGCCGTGCAGGGCGGCGGCGACCGAGTCGGGGTCGTCGTAGTCGGCCACAACGATGTCGCATTCGAGGTCTTCGGCGCCGGCGGCGTCACGGACCATTGCGCGGAACGGCGCGTGCTGTTGCTGCAGAAGGCGTACGAGGTAGCGGCCGATCGAGCCGGTCGCGCCGGTCACCAGGATCATGGACGCTCCCATCGGAGGAAAGTAAACTGAGGGACCCTCGAAATATAACCCGAGGCACCCTCGACATAGCAAGGCGGATGTCATGACCACCACCCCGGAGCGCAAGCGGCGGCCACGCGCCGACTCGCTGCGCAACTACGAGCGGCTGTTGGCAGCGGCGGAGACCGCGTTCCGGGTGCGGGGCGTCAACGCATCGCTGGAGGGTGTCGCTCGCGACGCGGGAGTCGCCGTCGGCACGCTTTACGGGCACTTCCCGAACCGGCGGGCGCTGCTCGGGGCGCTATTGCGGGAACGCAACGAGGCGTTGTTCGCGCTGGGCGAGGAGCTCATCGCCCAGTCCGCCCGCGGCGCCGACCGCGCCCTGGAACGCTGGATCCGCGCCGTCGTCGAACACGCCGCGGCCTACCAAGGGCTGGCCGCCGAGCTCGTCGGCGGCGCCGACGACGAGGCGTCAGAGTTGCACGCCAGCTGCGTACGCATGGTGGAGATCGGGGAGCGGCTGGTCGGGCAGGCGCGGGCGGCGGGCGCGATCAGGCCCGAGGTGCGCGGGCAGGACGTCTTCGCGCTGATGAACGCCGCCGCCTGGTTGCGGGAGAATGGCTCGGCGCAGCAGGCTGACCGGCTTGTGGACTTCGCGATAGCGGGCATGCGCGGAAGAACCCCGTGACGACGGCGGGCGCTGCCCGCGGGAGTGATGCCGCACAGGTGGCGGGCGGCGCTTCGCCGCCTACGACGCCGATCCAGCCCGCATCACCGCAATGCGGCGGCGGTTCGCGGTGGCGCCGAGGAACACCTCGCCGACCAAGACATAGCCGCGCACGCCCTGCAGATCGGCAGGACCCGCCCTGGCTCCTTCGCCCTGAAGAAGGGAGTCCCTTTTCGGGACGAAGCAGTTAGCCGAACCGGCCGCGGCCGAAGACGTCGGCCCGCCGCCAGCGCCCGGGTATGCGGCGCAGTTCGATCCGGCCGACCTTACTGGGCACCGCCGGCCTGGTCAGCAGGTGATCTCCGCGCGGTTCCATGCCGAGCATGGCCCGCAGCAACAACAGAGGGGCACCTGTTGACCAAGCCTGTGGGCTGCATGCGGTGGGGTATTGCACGGGGTAGCGGGTGAGGTGTCGGGGGTATCCGGCGAAGGCTTCGGGTAGTCGGCCGTCGAAGTAGTTGGCGGCGTCGAG
>NZ_JBEYSO010000046.1:0-40605 GCF_040642675.1 Micromonospora sp. NPDC047738 | reverse complement strand
CATCGTGACGCACAGGTACGGCACGCCCTGATCCGGCTTCTGCACTGGGCCAAGCGGCACGGGCTGAACATCGCGATCGAAGACCTCGACTTCGCGGCGCAGACCACGCGGGAGAAACACGGCCGCCGCAAGCGGTTCCGCAAGCTCATCTCCGGCATGCCAGTGGCCAAGCTGCGGTCCCGGCTCGTCAGCATGGCGGCCGAGTTGGGCATCACCATCGTCGCTGTCGATCCCGCCTACACCTCCAAATGGGGCGCCCAGCACTGGCAGGGCCCCCTGACCAGCACCAACCGCAAGACCACCCGTCACGACGCCGCTAGCATCGCGATCGGACGACGCGCCCTCGGACACCCGATCCGGCGACGGACGACACCGCCCCCCGACGACCAGAGCGATCGCCGCGGGCATCGGAGCGCCCAGGCCGAACCTGGTGCCCGAGAGCGTGAGGGAACCCGCCCCCACATTCCCGGACCACGGACACGATCCGATGAAGCCGGACGCGGAGCGAACGCGGGAAACCAGTGTGCCCAACACCGTTCGGGGCACGCGACTGAGCCTGTCCAACCCATGCTCAGTCTTTAGGAACGGTAGGCCAGCGGGTCGGACGTACGCGTGCCCGTGCTGGCGGTACGCCCCGTCGTACTGCTCGTACTGTTCGTCGTACTGCTGGTGTCGGTGCCTTGCGTGTCGCCCTTCGTGCTCCTGGTGGACGTTCTCGGGCTGGTACGACTCCGGCAGGTCCTCACGCCACTGCGACGTGGCCGCCCCCTGCCACTCGTGGCACAAGTCGGAATCGTCTGCTGCCAGCCGAGACTGCCGAGAGGCCCAGCTGTCCAAGCCATTCGCCGCGTCGCCGTTAGGTCGCGCAGCCCGATCGCCGGAATAAGCGGTCGATCTCTCGGCCACGGTCGCTGGCCTCCTCCGAAAGCACAGATACGGACAGCTAACTGACCTTACTCACCATCGGCCAAAAGTCCACCCGGCCATCACGCGAACAGGCGACCTTGAGCCCGTTCAGACGACCTGCGGCAGAGGCGTTAGGCGGGTGTAGCGGGCTGGCACAGCAACTCGCCCGTGGCCGGATCCTGGCACAGGTATCGGTGGCCCTCGTGCATCCACCCCCAGAGCCAGTCCTTGAACAGGGGTCGCCGGCAGTGCCGACAGGTGGCGCTTCGACTCTCCTCCTCGGGAGCCGGTTGTGCCACCTGGACAGGCGTTTCCACCTCTGCAGGCGCCACAACTGTGGGTTCCGACGAGGCGGTGGCGGAGTGGCGGGCTGGCCGGGGCTGCGGAGCAGGGATTGACGGTTTGGTCTCGACCATGCGTGTACTCCTCTGCGCCTCTACGACCGGGCCGGGCGGCACCCTCGGTTTGCCGCCACACCCGTCAGGGAAGGTGCTTAAGCCCGTTCTCTCCACAAAAGGAGGCGTTGCGGGTCGCCGTGCCGTTACGGCACCGCTGGTTAGCGGGGAAGGGGCGGGGTGTACAGGTCAAGCGTGACCTCGCCCGCCTCGCGCCGCAGGACGTCGCTTTCAAACCCCGGCGACCGCGTCCAACGCACAAACTGAACGTGTAGTTTCCGGACCATGGCCTTCACCGATGAGGAGATCGCGTACCTGCGGTCGCAGCCGCTCGGGCGGCTCGCGACGCTCGGCGCGGGCGGTCAGCCCGACGTGGTGCCGGTGGCCGTCGAGTTCGACGGGACCTTCCTGTGGGTCGGCGGTGGCGCCACCGTGCGCGGCACCCGGAAGTTTCGCAACATCGCCTCGGGAAACCACAAGGTGGCGCTGGTGGTCGACGACCTGGTGTCGCTCGAACCATTCGTCGCCCGGGGCATCCGCGTGTACGGCCACGCCGAGCAGCCTTTCGAGCGGGTCGGCCTGGTCGGTCCGGGCACCTACCTGCGCATCACGCCCACCGTGTCTTGGAGCTGGAACCTTGCCGGCGTGCCGGCCGGCGACACGTGGTACCCGTCGAACAAGACAGCGCACTAGCCCAGAACCGAACGGGCAGCGATCAGCGCCATCGGCACCGAGGAAACGGCCGGCCGGCGCGACACCGCCCATCGATCTACCGACCGTCACGCGACAATCCACGAACACGCTGAATTCAGTTGAAACGGCGTCTTACTGGGCGTTTTGATCTTGTCTGGGTGTGATTGGCGGCATACGGCCGGCCGAATGCCAGGCCAGCAGAGCAGCCGACTCATGGCTATCGGCACTATTTGCCCTGACTGATGCCGCACCGATATGCCAGCTTCGTTCCGCAGAACGTGTCTGGTTCAGAAAAGCCCTCGTATCGCCGGACTGCAGGTGCGATCCACCAGCTGGTCCACAGTAGACCATTGGCATGGTAGCGCCAGGCGATGCCGGTGCGGTTGACGTGGAGGCCCTAGCCGACAACTCCGCCAGCATGATCCGCATCGCGATGATCGACAACCTCACCAAACGCATCACCCACGAAACCACCCCAACCTGGCGAGACATCTGAAGGCGGCATTACCTACAAAATACGTGAATCAGACGCCCTCTTGAAGAGTTGCAGGCGGACGGAACGGGGGCGACGAAGGCGAATCCTTTCCGCAACTAAGATCCCGCGCGTGGATCAAACCGCCATCATTCCCGCCGTACCAGAGCCACCCCCGGTCTTTGTCGATCCAAGCGGCCGGCGGCGGCGGTGGCTGCGCCGCCTCGCGTACGGCTTCGGCGTGCTCGGTGTCGGCTACACGCTGGTGGTGGGGGTGAGCTTCGCTGGCGGTCCGGCGCGTCCCGAGACCGTCTTACCGTTTGTCGAACCCACTGCGAGCCCGTCCTGGCAGCCGCCCCCCGCCCTCTCGCCCGATCAGTCGCCCACCGCTGGTGCCTCCGCCAGGCCTTCGGCCCGGCCCACCTCGCTGCGTACCGGCACGCCGGCGGCCGGCTCTGGCGCAACATCCCGTAGCTCCACGTCTGCCAGGCCGAGTGCGCCCCGGCCCTCCGTCCCGACGTCGCCGAAGCCCAAGCCGGAGCCCACATCGCCAGGCCCGACCGGGCAGGGGTCTGCCGGTGACTGACCGCAGTGGCTTGGGGCTGAAGGCCCAGCGTCACGCGCGCCGGACGTACCGGCGTATTGTGCCGCGCCCCAGTTGGACGGTGCTCGCGATGGTGTTCGTGCTGCTCGGGGGGTTGCTCTTCGTCGAGGCGTACGCCAACGCCGCCTTCGTGCCCGATCACAAGGCCACCCCCAGAGGCCAGGACAACGTGCCCACCGAGGTACGCGACGGCGGCCCCATCCTCAACGTCGGCGCCGACGGGCGTACCCAGTCGCACCGCCTGCCGCCCCGTACCCTGGCGCTGACCTTCGACGACGGGCCGGATCCACGCTGGACGCCGGAGGTGCTCCGGGTGCTGGCGCGGCACCAGGTGAAGGCAACCTTCTTCGTCCTGGGCACGCAGGTTGTCCGGCATCCCGAGCTGGCCCGGGAGATGGTGGCGGCCGGACACGAACTCGGCGTGCACACGTTCACCCACGCCAACCTTGCCGACCTCCCCGCCTGGCGACGGCAGCTGGAGTACGAGCAGACCCAGATGGCGATCGCCAGCGCCACCGGAGTCCGGACTTCCCTTTTGCGCTTCCCATACTCGTCGCGCGCGGACGCCTATACGGACGGGGACTGGCCGCTGCTGCGGCAGGCCGGTGAGCTGGGCTACCTAACGGTGGTCAACGACGTCGACAGCCTGGACTGGGCGAAGCCCGGCATCGAGACGATGATCGCCAACGCCACGCCGTCGGGATACGCGGGAGCAATCGCGCTGTGGCACGACGCCGGTGGTGACCGGTCGGGAACGGTCGCCGCCCTTGACCGGTACATCCCGCTGATGAAGGCGCGCGGTTACCGCTTCACCACCGTGACCGAGGGGCTGAACCTCGCGCTGGCCGGGGCGGGTGTTGCGGTGGCGGGGCACACCCCGGTCAGGCTCGGCGAGCGGTGGCGCGGTGACGTGCTGGCGCTGGCGGTGCGCGCTGCTGATGCCACGTTCAGCGTCTTCGGTGTGCTCTTCGTGATCGTCGGGGTGCTCACGCTCGGGCGTACCGTCCTGCTGTTCCTGCTCGCCCTGCGGCACGCACGCCGGCGGCGGCGTCACGACTGGTCGTGGGGTCACCCGGTGACCGAACCGGTCTCGGTGGTCGTCCCGGCGTACAACGAGAAGGAGGGCATCGCCGCGGCGGTGCGGTCCCTGGCGGGCGGCGACCACCCCGGCGGGATCGAGGTCGTCGTGGTCGACGACGGATCCACCGACGGCACCGCCGACATCGCCGAGGCCCTCCGGCTGCCGAACGTACGGGTGGTGCGCAAGCCGAACGGGGGCAAGCCGAGCGCATTGAACACCGGCGTCGCGTTGGCGCGGTTCAACCTGATCGTCATGGTGGACGGGGACACCATCTTCGAGCGCGACTCGGTCCGGCGACTGGTCCAGCCGTTCGCTGATCCTCGCGTGGGTGCCGTGGCCGGCAACGTCAAGGTGGGCAACCGTGGCAGCCTGATCGCCAAGTGGCAGCACATCGAGTACGTCATCGGATTCAACCTGGATCGCCGCCTGTACGAGACCCTGCGGTGCATGCCCACCGTCCCAGGCGCGATCGGCGCGTTCCGCCGGCAGGCGCTCAACGAGGTAGGCGGGATGACCGACGAGACGCTGGCCGAGGACACCGACATCACCATGGCGCTGGGCCGGGCCGGCTGGCACGTGGTGTACGAGGAGACGGCCCGCGCGTGGACCGAGGCGCCGACCACCCTCGGACAACTGTGGAAGCAGCGGTACCGCTGGAGCTACGGCACCATCCAGGCGATGTGGAAACACGCGGCTTCGGTCTTCGACCGGGGCGCCTCCGGCCGGTTCAGCCGCCGCTGCCTGGCCTTCCTGGCGCTGTACGGGGTGCTGCTGCCGCTCGGCGCGCCGGTGATCGACCTGCTCGCCGTGTACGGCCTGCTCTTCCTCGACCGGACGGAGACCGTACTGGCCTGGCTGGCGATGCTCGGCCTGCAGTTCGTCACCGCGATCACGGCATTCCGGCTGGACCGGGAGAAGCTTGGAGTGCTCTGGGCGCTTCCGCTGCAGCAGTTCGCCTACCGGCAACTGATGTACCTGGTGCTGCTCCAGTCGGTGGTCACCGCGTTGACCGGCGGCCGGCTGGGCTGGCAGAAGCTGCGCCGGACCGGGCTCGCGCCGCCAGCACCCGGCCAAGCCTAAGCTGGGGTCTGTCTCGACGTGGGTTCCGTTCTGGCCTGGGTTGATGTGATGTTGCGGCGCGTCCGGGATCAGCCGGCCGCGTCGCGGGCGAGCGCGAGGGCATACTCGGGCCACCAGACCCCGCGTTCGGGTTCGCCGGGGCGGCAGGCTCCGTCGGACTCACCCGGGTACTTGATCCAGAGCAGCGCGTCGACCCGGTCGAGGCCGGGGGCATCGGTGGGTTCCTCGCCGAGTGCCCGGCCCGGCGGGTTGCACCAGCTCGGTGCGCCGTCCACGGTGGCGCCGGCGGCCGGGCCGTTGCCGTTGCGACTCGTGTCGATCACGAACCGGACATCGCCGCCAAGGGCATCGGACAACCGGTGGCCGTACCGGACGTTATCCCGCGTACGGAGGAAATTGGCGACGTTGAGCGCGAACCCGTCGGCGTCCCGGACGCCGGCTTGACCCAGTGCCGCGGCCAGCGACGCAGTGTCGCTGATCCACTCGGGGTGCCCGGCGTCGAGGTAAACCCGGGCCGCGCCGGTGCTCTTGAGCACGGCGACCGCGTCGCGCAGCAGCAGGAGCCGTTCCTTGAGGTTGCGGACGCACCGATCCACAGCGTCCGGGACCGCGCCGGGTTCGAGGACCACGATGACCGGCCTGCCCTCGATCCCGCCGGCAAGCTCACGGATCCAGCGCTGGTACTCCTGGCCGGTCGCGGCTCCCCCGGAGCCCTGCCGGTCACAGTCCCGGTCCGGCACGTTATGAATGACCAGGACCGGTGTCTGGCCCGCGATCGTCGCCCGGGTCAGGTAGCCGTCAACCTCCTCGCGAACCGGGGCATCGCCGCCGACCAGCCACTTCGCGCTCGGGCGGGTGCTGATCCGGCGCAGCGTCTCCGCGTCGGCGACCCTGCCGGCACGCTCCCATCGGTCGACCTCCTGAGCGGCCTCGCTGTCCGGGTCCACATAGAAGACAGGTGGCGGCGGGGGCGGCGAGAACGACGCGGAGTTGTCGACCCCACGTTCCGCAGCGCCACCGCCGCAGCTCGACAGCAACGCGATCAGTGCGACCCCGGCTGGAACAAGGGCCCAACGGCGTCGCCCGGGACGGTAAATGGTGCGTACCACGGCGGTCAGGCTACCGGCGTCTGCGCCGCCGACAGTTTCGCGGGCACGTCGCGCATCGTCCCACCGTCGTGACCAGGCGGTGGGCGACGTGCTTGCCGATGCCAGCCCTCCACCGCCCAGACCCGATCCGGATACCTGCGACCGTCCGCGAGCATGTCGGCGTAGCCGGCCTTATCGGTGCCGTACCTACTGTGATTGCTCAAGATGGGAACCCGCGTGAGGGACGCGATTTCCACTCAGAGCTAGGCAGAGTCGCCCTGCGGTAAGCAACCTGGCAGCCGGCCGGCAGGCAAGCCCTCGACAAAGTGTCAGGTCCTGAGACTGATCTGTCACACAGGTCCCGAGATTGGACACCGGCTGCCGGCGTGTCCCACCACATGCTTGAGAGATGCGTCCCACGACATGGTTTACACATCGCCTAGCAGCCATCGTTAACCGCGCAGCGGCTGCATCAGACCTGTAGATAGATCAGGAGGCCGATCGTGGTGTTGGCGACCACGTGGGCGGCGAACGGATAGCCGATGCCGCCGGTCCGCAGCCGGATCACGCTGAGCAGGTAGCCCCACACCCCGGCCATCACGATGCCGAGCGGCCCGGAAGGGATGCCGTTGGCGTGCGAGATGCCGAACGCCACCGACTCGATCACCAGTGCCAGGTGGATTCCCCAGGTGTTGATGAGTTCGGTCTGCAGAACGCCACGGAACAGCAGCTCCTCCCAGGCCGAATTGACGAGGGCGAATCCCAGGATCACGGCGAACGCCTGCCACGGGGAGGCGTGCTGCAACTGGCCCAGGAACTCCGAGAGCTTGGGATCGTCGATGAGGGTCCAGAGGAACAGCCCGAGGACGCTGGTGACGACGACAGCGATGAAGAGCGCGATCCCGCCGGGCGTCAGCGGACCCCACCTCAGCCACGGCGCAATCGGACGCAGCAGTCCGCGCCGGTGCAGCACCCAGCCCGCCACCGCCGGCGCGACCACGAACAGCGTCGTGACCAGCGCCGGCGGCAAGCCTGCGAACACGTACAGGGAGAACAGGAATGCGACCAGGTCGCAGCAGATCACCAGGCGGAGCACGGCGGGCGACGGCCGCAGGGCCGCGACCAGCGTGATGAGCAGCAGGGCGATGCCGCCAGCCAGAGTGAGGGCGGGGCTCTCCGGCACGAGGACCACGGCGATGGCGAGGGCGGTGCCCAGGGTCAGCGCTCGCTCGGTGCGGGAGGAGGACACCACCACCGGCACGGTCATCAAATCGTGCATCGTTCTCCTATCCGAATTGCGCCTCGAACTCCTCAATCTCCCATTGTTCCAGTTCGACCAGCGCCACGTCCGAAGGGGTGAGTCCGTTGGCCCCGGTCCGGGTGACATAGTCACCCAGTTCGTGAAGGATGGCGAGCCAGCGGTCTGCGATCTCGCCGGCCTTTCCCTCGTCGAGGACCTTTTCCGGCCAGGTCATCCGCAGGGACAGGCGGGGACCGCCCGGTTCCATCTGGACGATCGCCACGACGTCCAGGGCGTGGGTCAGCGGCATCTGCGGCGGCTGATGGGTCAGCGCGAAGGAGTTCTCGTCGGTCAGCCAGTAATCGTCGCCGCCCCTGGCCATCCGGAACCGGCCGAGGTAGTTGAACCGGACCTCGGGGGCCGGCAGCGCGGCCAGCACCGGGCGGGTCACCGGGTTGAGGTAGCGCAGCAGCCCGTACCCGACCCCCCGGAGGGGCAGTGCGCGCAGTTGCTCCTTCACCCGCTTGACTGACTCGACCGCGCGGACGCCAGGAGGGAGGTCGCCGGCGAGGTCGAAGCGCACCGGATAGATGCTGGTGAACCACCCGACGGTGCGGATCAGGTCCAGGCCGGGCACGACGTCCTCGCGGCCGTGGCCCTCGAGGTCGATCGGTACGCCCGTGCGGCTGCCGGTGACCTCGGTGAGCGCCATCGCCAGGCCGGTGACGAGCACATCCTGCGCGTCAGCGCCGAACGCCTGGGCGGCCCGGTCGAGGAGCGCCTCGGTCTCATCGGCGCCAAGGGTGCGCACCAGCGACTCCACCTTGCCGGCCCGGTCCCGTTCCGCATCGAGGGGGCGGCTGGCCAGCGTGGGCGCGTCCGGCACCAGCATGCCGGTCCAGACCGCCAGGGTGTCCGCCAGCGCGGGGTCCTGGGCCGCCAGCACCAGCTGCTCGGCCCAGCGCTTGACGGACGTCACGGGCCGGTCCACGGTGGCCTGCCCGGCGGCGGCCAGGTCGGCTAGCAGAATGTGCCATGACACGGCGTCCACCGCCAGGTGGTGGGCGACTAGCAGCAACTGGCCCGCGTCGGCGAACCAGACCACTTCCAGCATCCGCCCCGCCGCGGGATCCAGCCGACCGCGGGCTTGAACGAACTCGCTGCTCAGATCTCCACCGGTCACCCGCCGTACGCAGTTGCGGGCGTCAACCGCTCCGACCGGTGGGACGGACAGGCCCCACACCGTGCCGTCGCCGCTGCTGATCAGGCGCGCCCGCAGCGCGTCGTGCCCGTCGAGCACCGCCTGGACCGCGGCGATCAGCTGCTCCTCGCCGAGCGGCGGTACCTTCACCACCAAGCTCTGGTGGAAGCCCTGGACGTCGCCGCCGATCTCGCGCAGCCAGTGCATGACCGGCGTTGCCGGGACCCGGCCGGTGCCGTCGTCCGGCGCGGCTGCGCCCGCGTCCTCAGGCGTCGCGGTCGACGCCGCGCCGGCCAGCAGGGCGGGCGTCCGATGCCGGAACACGTCCCTGGGGGTCAGCAGCATGCCCGAGTTGCGGGCCCGCGCGGCCACCTGGATGGCCAGGATGCTGTCGCCGCCGAGCACGAAGAAGTCGTCGTCGGCGCCGATCCGGGCGATGCCCAGGACGTCGCCGAAGATCCGGCACAGGTCGTTCTCCTGGGGCGTGGCCGGCGCGCGGCCACCGGACCCGGACGCCAGGTCCACCGGCGGCAGCGCCTTGCGGTCCACCTTGCCGTTCTGGTTCAGCGGCAGGGCGTCCAGCGGGACGAGCACGGTCGGTACGGCGTAGTCGGGCAGCTGGTCGGCGGCGTATGCGCGCAGGGCCTGCAGATCGGAGCCGCCGACGACGTAGCCGATCAGGACCTTCTGCCCGGCCGGGCCGTCCACCGCGACGACCACGGCGTCGGTCACGCCCGGCGCGCCGCGCAGGACCGCGTCCACCTCGCCGGGCTCGATCCGTTGTCCGCGGATCTTCAGCTGGAAGTCGCGGCGGCCGAGGAAGTCGAGCTGCCCGTCGGGGAAGTAGCGCACCCGGTCGCCGGTCCGGTACATCCGGGCGCCGGTGTCGCCGGCGAACGGGTCGGGGAGGAACTTCGTGCAGGTCCGCATCGGATCGGCCAGGTAGCCGCGGCCCACGCCGATGCCGCCGATGTAGAGCTCGCCCGGCATGCCGAGCGGCACCGGCCGCAAGTTGTCGTCCAGCACGTATAGGCGGGTGTTGCGTAGCGGGTGGCCGACCGGCACCCGGGCCACGTCGTACGGGGAATCCTTGGTGAGCACGGCGTGCGAGACGTCGTCGGAGCACTCGGTGGCGCCGTACGCGTTGATGATGTTGGCATTCGGGTGGAGGGCGAACCAGCGCACGCACATCTCCGGCGGCAGGACTTCGCCGTTCACGATGTACCAGCGGAAGGCCGGCAGGTCTGGCGCGGCGGTGGCCGGCCCGCCGCCGCTCCATGCGGCGAGCGTCGCGCGCATGAAGGACGGCACCACCTCGAGGATGGTGACCTTCTCGGCGGCGATCAGCTGGAACAGTGCGAGCGGGTCGGCGGCCATCTCGTTGCCGACGATCCGGGTGTGGCCGCCGACCAGCAGCGGCGCGACCATCTGCCACACCGAGACGTCGAAGGTGAGCGGCGCGTTGTGCGCCACCGAATCGGCGGCGGTCATGCCGAGGTCGCGGACCTTCGCCACAAGGTGATTGATCATCCCGTGCTGGGAGACCATCGCGCCCTTCGGTCGGCCGGTGGAGCCGGAGGTGAAGTAGACGTAGGCGAGATAGTCGTCGTCCCCGGCCAGCGGACCGAGGTTGTTCGGGGCGTCGCGGTCCTCGTCGAGGACCACGATCTCGATCGGCCGGTCCGCAGCGGCGGCGATCGCCTCCGCCAGCCCGGCGTGCTCAGGCTCCACGAGCAGAAGAGCAATGCCGTTGTCGTGGACGAGCGAGGCGTTCCGGGTCGGTGCGGCATCCACATCCAGCGGGACGTACGCCGCGCCCGCGCCCCAGATGCCCAGCATGGACGCGACGACCTGCACACCCCGGCCGGTCAGCACGCCGACGAGCACCTCCGGGCCGGCGCCCGCCTGCCGCAGCTTGCCGGAGATCGCGCTGCCCCAGCCGACCAGCGCGGCGTAATCCAGGATGGTCCGGTCATCCACCGCCGCGACGGCCCGGGGTGACTCCGCGGCGACCTTCCGGATGCGCTGGACGACGTTCTCGAAGGACTCGCCCTCGTCGGTGGCGTTCCAGTCGACCAGCACCCGCTTGCTCTCTGCGGGCAGCAGGACCTCGGTGTCGGCGATCGGGCGGTGCGGGTCGGCGGCCAGCCGGTCCAGGAAAGCCAGCACGCGGTCGGCGTGCAGGTCGAGGTCGTCCGCGGTGTAGCTGCGCGCCGTGGCCGCGAGGTCGAGCACCAGGTCCGGGCCGGCTCCCGGGTGCGCGGTGAAGGCGATGTCCTCGACCGGGCCGTACGACACGTAGCGCAGCGTTGCCGGTGTCCCGGCGAAGTCGAACCGCTGGTCGATCGGCAGGACGTTGACCTCAGGTCCGTACAGGCGGCGCCCGGAGTCGAGATAACCCAGGTCGCGCCGGAGGAACTCCTGGTTGTACCGCTGATGCCGGACCAGCCGCTGAGTCTGCAGGCCGACGGCCCGGATCAGGTCCACGACGGTCGCGCCCGGTTCGACGGTGAGCCGCAGCGGCAGGACGTTCGACATCATGCACGGCGTCCGGAGGGCGGCGGGCGTGCGCCGCGCGGTCACCGTCATTCCCAGGACGATGTCGCGCGCGCCTGTGGTGCGGTGCAGGTAGGCGGCGACCCCGGCGAAGAACGCACCCGGCCAGCCCTGGCTGGACAGGCCCGCGGCGGCGGTCAGCGATTCCAGGGCCGACGGCGGGATCGTACGGGTCAGGCGCAGTTGGCCGTTGCCGGGCAGCGACACGGTGTCCGCGAAACCGGCGACCTCGGGCCGGTCGGCGAGGTGGTCGTTCCAGAAGGTCCGGTCACGCTCGTAGTCCGCCGAGCCGCGGTAGCCGGCCTCCTCCTCCAGGAGTTCCTCGACCGTCGCCCAGGATGCCTCGGGGCAGCGGGCCCCGGTCACGTCGGCGGTGTAGAGCTCGGCGACCCGGCGGGCGAGCAGGCCAGCGCCGTACCCGTCGATGACGACGTGGTGCCCGCGCATGTACCAGATCCAGTGCTCGTCGCCGAGGGCGAGCAGGGCGGTTGCGAACAGGTTCCGCCCGGTGAGATCGGCCGGGCGGTCGATGTCGGCGGCCATCCAATCCACCGCGGCCTGCCGGGGCTCAGCCGTACCGGTCAGGTCGACGTGCGGGAAGTCCATGTCCTGGGCCGGCGCGACAACCTGATGGAAGCCGTCATCATCGAAGGACACCTGCAGCCGGATCGCCTCGGACTCCTCCATCACCCGGCGCACGGCCCGGTGCATGGCGGACCGATCGAGCGGGCCGGTGATCTCCACGTACTGGCCGGCGGTGTAGGAGCGGTCGTCCGGGTTCAGGTACTGCGCCGTCCACACGCCGGACTGCGCGGCCGAGAGCGGGAGCCGTGACTGCATGCGTATCTCAGCCCTTCTGCACCGCAGAACGCGGCAACGCGGTCGGCATGGCGGTACGGGGCACCCGGTATTCCGGGTCCACCTCGCGGGCGGCGGTGCGGCGGGCCAGCGCGGCCTCGATCGCCGGGGCCAGCCGCTTGGCCTTGGCCAGCTCCGCGCTCTCGTGCCGCTCGGCGAACTCCGGCATCACCTCGCGGGCGAACAGCTCCATCGAGGAGCAGATGTGCTCGTGTTTGATCCGGCCGGACTGGGCGATCAGCAGGATCTGGTCCACGCCGGCCGCCTCGTACTCGCGGAGCGTCCTGCGGATCTGCTCCGGGGTGCCGATGCCGCTGTACGCGCCCTCGAGCACCGCGGGAAACTCCTTGTCGACCTGGTCTCGCGGCGTGTCGAGCCCGAGGTCGCGAGCGAGGTCGCCCTTCCCGGGCACGTGCGAGCCCAGACCCCAGTAGTAGGCGAGCGACCGGGCGAAGAACCGGTGGTCGGCCAGCCCGCGCTCGCGCGCGGTGGCCTCGTCCTCGTGGCACATCAGGTAGAGCGTCATGGCGACCTGGGGATTGACCGAGTAGCCGGCCGGCACGCAGTCCTCCGACTCGATGGTCGCGTAGTAGTCGCCGATCCACTTCTCGGCCTCGTCCGGTGCGACGAAGGAGAAGGTGAGGGCGCCGAGGCCGTGCCGGGCGGCGTGCGTGAGGCTCTCCCGCTTGCTGCACGCGGTCCACATCGGAGGGTGCGGCTTCTGCAGCGGCTTCGGCACGATGTTGCGCGGCGGCATCTGCACGTACGTGCCGTCGTACCCGGCAAACGGCTCCTCGACGAACATGCGGGTGACCGCGTCGATCGACTCCCGCCATTGCGCTCGCTTGGCCGACATCTCGATGCCGAACGCGCCCAGCTCGACCTCGGTGCTGGACTCGCCGGTGCCGAACTCGGCCCGGCCGTTGCACAGCAGGTCGAGCATGCCGATCCGCTCGGCCACCCGGGCCGGTGCGTTGATCCCCGGCGGAAGCACCATGATGCCGTGGCCGAGCCGTATCCGCTCGGTGCGCTGGCTCGCGGCGCCGAGCAGCACCTCGGGCGCCGAGCAGTGGCTGTACTCCTCGAGGAAGTGATGCTCCACGGCCCACGCGTAGTCGAAGCCGAGCCGGTCGGCCAGCTCGATCTGCTTCAGCGTGTCGTGCACGATGCGCAGCTCTGAGTCAGGCCGCCACGGCCGAGGGAGCTGAAGCTCGTAGAACAGACCGAACCGCATGATCGTCCCTTCGCGAGGAATGCTGCCGCCGGAGAATACGATAAGAGGAATTCGCGGCCCGCCGGACCTGGATTTGCCGCCGGTCCCGGTCGCTCTTAAGCGCCGATTAAGGTGCCTTTTATGGCCCGCTGTTACTGTCCTGACAGTCTCGCCCGCGATACCCAGTGCCGCGTCCGGAGGAAAATAGCGATGACAAAGAGCCTTGATATCGGGAGCACGAGTGAGCTTCAGTCCTGGTTGCGGGAGCGGATCGCGTTCTATCTGGACCAGCCGGCGGACACCATCGATCCGGACACCGAGCTGGCACACTATGGCATGAACTCCGTCTACGCCGTCAGTCTGCTGGCCGACCTGGAGACCAAACTCGGCGTAGAAATCGATTACATGCAGGCGACGTGGGGCTATCCCACGGTCAACAAGCTCGTCGAATACCTCGAGGCCCTGCCAGCGAATCGCGAGGGTGAATAGGTGACTGGATTGTTGTCCCCCGCCCAGGTGCTGGCGGGTGCCTTCGACGATTACCTGGGCGACCCCTACGCGGGCGGGACGCCGTTCTCCTACGACGAGATCGTCGCCGGTGACGAGGCCTCGGAACTGCCGCCGAACGCCCGCTCGACGATCGAGAAGTGGGGGTTCCACGAACTCCTCGTGCCGGTGGAGCAGGGTGGCCGGCTGCGCACCCTGGACGAGCTGCTGCACGTCTGCCGGGTTCTGTCCCGGCGCAACCCGACGATCGCCGTGATGTACGGCTCCACCCTGCTGGCGGCGAACCCGGTGTGGCTGTGGGGCAGCGCGCGGCAGAAGCGGGAGCTCGCGGGCGAGCTGCTGTCCGGTGGGCTGGCCTGCTTCGGGGTGTCCGAGGCCGATCACGGCAGCGACCTGCTGTCCACCGAGGGGACCCTGGTCCGCGAGAACGGCGGCTTCCGCCTGAACGCGGCGAAGTGGCCAGTGGGCAACGCCACCCGGGCCCGGTTCGTCACCGTGCTGGCCCGCACCGGCGAGCATGACCTCTCGCTGGCTCTGGTGGACAAGCAGCAGCTGTCCGACGGCGCGGTGCGCAACCTGCCGTTCGTGCGCACCCTCGGCCTCAAGGGGCACGACCTGAGCGGAGTCGAGTTCCACGATGCCGTGCTGCCGGGTGACGCGTTGGTCGGGCCGCCCGGCATCGGGGTGACCCAGGTGCTCAAGACCCTGCAGATCACCCGGACGGCCATCGCGGCGATGTCGCTGGGCGTGATGGACGCGGTGCTGCGCATGGGGCTCGGCTACGCGATGGACCGACGCCTGTACGGCGATCGGATCTTCGCCATTCCGATCATCCGGCATCAGCTCGTACAGGAGCACGTCAACCTCTTCATCGGTGAGTGCACGACGCTGCCGATCTCCCGGGCGCTGGTGCTCGCGCCGGAGCGGCTGAGCCTCTGGTCCGCGATCGCGAAGTACCTGGTTCCGGTCATGGCCGAAGAGACGGTGCACAACGTCGGCGTGGTGATGGGCGCCCGCAGCTACCTGCGCGAGGGCGTCGCCTCCGGCGCCTTCCAGAAGCTGCAGCGCGACCATGCGATCGCGAGCGTGTTCGAGGGCACCACCCACGTGAACCTGCACTGGATCGCCGAGCAGTTGCCCGCCGTGGTGGCCGGCGCCGGCGAGCCGGACGACGCGGCGCAGGACCTGCTGCGGCAGCTGTTCGACCTGGGCGACAACACCGCGGCGTGGCACCCCGACGGGCGACGGCTGCGCCTGGCCAACGGCGGCTTGGACGAGATCACCGGGGCCTGGCCACTCGCCGTCCGCCGCGCCGAGGCGCTGCTGCGGGGGCCGCGCCCGCCCGCGGCCAGCGCCGAGATTCTGGACCTGTGCGCCAGGCTGAGCGAGCTGCGCGCCGCCCTGCACCACCGCATCACGGCCACCGAGTCCTGGCAGTCAAGCTCGGTCGCCGCCATCACGGCCGCGCGGGAGCACTGTGCCCACCACGCCGCCGTGTCATGCCTGCTGATCTGGCTCGACAATCGGGATCGCCTCGGCGGTGCCTTCGCCGACGGCGGGTGGCTGGTGCTGTCGCTTCAGCGGTTGCTGCAGCGCCTCGGCGTGACCGTCGCGGTCGACGAGCGCCACGAGGCGGAGCTGGCGCAGCAGTTGGAGCGCGGCGCCGAGAAGAAGGACTGGTTCACCCTGGCATCACTCCCGGCCGGATGAGCGTCGGCGTGCCCGACTCGCCGCGCAGCCGGTCGAGACACGCCAGCGCGAGAGCCTGGAGGCTGGACACCATGGCGTCGGCGGGCAGGCCGGCGGCTTCGTACGCGATGGGCAGTTCGGTGCAGGCGGCCAGCACCGGAACCCGGTGCTGGCGCCACAGCCCGCGGGTCGCCGCCGCGAACACCTGCCCGGCCTCGGCCGTCCGTCCGGCCTTGACCAGGACGCTTGTCTGCTGAATGGCAGCCTGAGCCGCGGCGCCGGGCACGTGCAGCGGGTAACCCAGCCGGCGGGCCCGGTGCTGGTAGAGACCGCTTGCCACGGTGCCGGTGGTGGCCGCGAGCCAGCCGCCGCCGGGCGCCCGCCGGACGGCCTCCCGCAGCGTCGCGTCGACGATGTGCACCAGGGGCAGCGGCAGCTCGTCGCCGATCCGGTCGATGAAGACGTGCGCCGTGTTGCAGGGGACGGCCAGCAGGTCTGCCCCCCAGCGCACGAGATCCAGCAGGCCCGCCCGGATCGGGGCCAGCGGGTCCAACCGGCCGGCAAGTACTGCGGCGCTGCGGTCCGGGATGGCCGGCTCGGAGATCAGGAGTACGCGCGGGTGCTCCTGATCGCTGGTAGCCGGCGATTCGGCGGCCAGCAGGCGGAGGAACTCGGCCGTCGCGGCCGGACCCATCCCGCCGAGGACGCCGAGGTTTCGCCGGATCGTCATGCGGCCGGGGAATCGCCGGCCGAGAGGTTGCCGGCCGGCCGCTCCAGCCGGGCTGCGATCCGGGCGGGATCGACACCGGCAGCCGGCCCGCCGGTCCAGTGCAGACGGAGTCGTCCGTCGATCAGGCTCACGCCGAGCTCCAGCGGATACACGGCCGGCAGCGCGGCCAGGCCGTGGCCCGGCAGGGCTGAGGGCTGGAATGGCTCGGCCTGGCTGGCCTCCGCCCCGAACGGCCCGAAGTAATGCAGCCGGATGGGCGCGATGTCCGGCCCGGCGACGGGCCCGACGGCGAGAAACGGGCCGAGCGTGGTCGTGGACCCCGCCGTGTGGTCGACGACGTCCACGGTGAGCGGGGGCGCGCCGATCACGGCCAGCACGGCGGTGATCTCCGCGGGCTGGGCGGTGGGCGGTGATGTCCGGTCGAGCTGGGCGAGGAACGATCCGGCCGGCGGCGGCTCGGGAGCCGCGTCGTCGAGCCAGTCCCACACGTCGGCTAGATCGGTCAGCAGCAGCCGGAACGAGCGGACGTCGAGGACCAGGGCGTGCGCGGCGAACAGAAGCAGGCGTGCGTCGTCGGTGTCGACGACCGCGCAGCGCACCACCGGGCCGGCCACCGGGTCCAGCTGTGCGAGCAGCCGGTCCGCCACGGTCGGCAGCAGGTCGATGCGCGGCTCGGGGCGCCCGCTGAGGTCGACCCGCGGCACGGCGATGCGCCCGATGCCGCCGTCGACCTGCGTCCACCCGCCGTCCGGGCCGGGCGGCACGAAGCGCAGCCGGAGCGCGTCGTGGCGCAGCATGAGCCGCAGCACCGCGCGGCGGACCTTGGCGAGGTCTGCGTCGTCCGGCAGCCCGACCAGGGCGACCCGTCCGGGCGTGCCGCTCTCCGCCAGGATCTGCTGCTGCGCGGGGGTTAGCGGGAACGACTCGGCGGATGCTTGAGGGGGTTTCGGCTCGACGGCGGCCGGGGCCGGGGAGGGCAGTTCCTGCCGCTGCAGCACGCCGCCGTCGCGAGGGATGCGGTCGACCGCCACCCACTGCTCGGGAACGAGGAAGTCCGGCAGGGTCCGCGCGGAAAAGCTGCGCAGCGTACCCGCGGTGACCGGCCCGCTCGCCACGTAGTAGGCCACCAGACGGCGACCGAGGCGCTGCCGGTCGGCCGGATCGGTATAGCCGATCTTGGCGAGCATGCGCCGGACCCGCGGGATGTCCACGGGCGTGCGGAGCTCCTCGTCCGCGGCTGCCCGCTCCAGGTGGCCGAGCCGCACCTCCCAGCGGGTGGGCGACTCGTAGTTGTGGTAGCCGCGCTCGGCACTGTGGACGTACACGCCGACGTCGTTTATCAGGCAGTTGGAGCTGCAGAAGCCGGTGTCGGTGGGCTGCGTCCAGGCGGTCGCCTCCTCAGCCAGGTAGCGCAGGATCTCGCCCTTGCTGACGTCGCTGTAGCGGAAGAAGTCGACCACCTCGGACGCCTCGACCGCGTTCGGGTCGACCCGCTCACCGATCTGGTGGTAGACCCGGCGCCCGACCGCCAGCTGCTCCTCGATCTCCCGCGGGTCGAAGATGCCGCGCCGGTAGAACCAGCTCAGGCGCTCGTCGATGATCTGGCCGCGGGACAGGCCGGTGACGATGACCGGGATCTTGCGTTGCGCGGCCAGTTCGGTGCTCAGGCTCAGCAGCGAGCGAAAGCATCCGTTGCACACGCTCTGGTGCTGCCGGAGGCTCTCCACGAAGACCCGGTTCTGGTCCGCTCGGCCGAGGGTGACGTGCTCGATGCCCAGCTTGGCGGTGATGTTCTCGACATTGCGTAGCGCGGTCTGCGAGATGAATCCGTTGTCGAAGGTGAATGTCATCACCCGCAAGCCCAGGTCCACCAGGCGGTGCAGCACGTACGTGCTGTCCTTGCCGCCGCTGAACAGGAGCAGGACGTCGTATTCCGGGGCGCCGCCCGCGGTCTTTTCCCGCACCTTCCGCAGGAAGCCGTCGACATCCCCGAAGTACGAGTGGATCGCCGCTTCGTTGCCGGTGTAGAGGCGGCAGAAGTAACAGGTGCCGCCGTCGTCCAGGTCCGCACCGGGGTAGGCGGCGTCCATGCCGCAGCGCACGCATGCCCGCGCCACCTCGGTGGCCGGCGCGGAGCCCTGGTACACGACGGCGCAGTCCGCGACGTTCTCGTGCGCCAGGATCGCCGTCTCGACCTCCTGCTCGAGAACGCGCGCCTGTCCCTGCTGCAGCGTCGCCGGCTCCACCTGCGTCATCGCGTACCCCCCGCAACGTCGGTCAGCGCGTCGAGCAGGTCCTCGGCCTGATCGGGCTCGCTCGCCAGGGCCTCCTCGAGCTGCTCGGCCAGCGCCTCGATGGTGCGCGCGGTGAGGAACGCCTGGAGGTGCACCTCCACGCCGAACTCCGCGCGCAGCCGGGAGAGCATTGCCATGACCAGCAGCGAGTGCCCGCCCATGTCGAAGAAGTCCTGCCGGACGCCCACCTCCGCCACCGGAAGCAGCTCCTCCCACAGCCGGGCGAGGGCCTTCTCGGTCGGCGTGCGCGGCGGCACGACCTCTTGGTCGTCCTGGGCGGCCGGCACCACCGGAACCGGCAGGGCGCGCCGGTCGATCTTCCCGCTGATGGTCCGCGGGAGCTGGTCGAGCGGCACCAGCACGGCGGGTACGGCGCTGGGCAGCAGCCGCTGCGCGACGTGCCGGCGGATCTCATCGTTGTCTGACGGGCTGGACAGCTCGAGGAAGGCGCACAGCGAGGACGCCCCATCGGGCTGCTCATGCACCACCACCGCCGCGTCCCGTACGGCCGGGTGGGTGCGCAGCACGCTCTCCACCTCGCCCAGTTCGACCCGGACGCCGCCGACCTTGACCTGGTGGTCCTTGCGGCCGATGTACTCCAGCTCGCCGGTCGCCAGCAGACGGCCGAAGTCGCCGGTGCGGTAGACCACGTCCGCCGGGTCCCCGGTCAGCGGGTTGGTGACGAACGCGGCGGCCGTCTCCTCGGGTAGGTCGCGGTAGCCGAGCGACCGGTGCGGCGTCCGCAAGTAGATCTCGCCCATCCGCCCCTCCCGGCAGGGCCGCCCGGCCGCGTCGAGGAGCAGCACCTCCGTCTCCGGCATGGGCCGGCCGATCGGGATCGAGGCGGCCTGCGTGTCCTCAGCGGTGACGAAGCGGTAGGTCTTCGTCATCGTCGTCTCCGACGGGCCGTACAGGTTGAGCAGGCGGATCCGCTCGCCGTACCGCTCGAACCACCGGGCCGCGTCGGCGGGGGACAGCCGCTCGCCGGACATCGCGATGCAGCTCAGGTGCTGCAGCTCGAGCCCGTCCACCGAGGCAAGGCCGCGAAAGATCGACGGGACGCAGTGCACCAGCTGGATGCGCTCCGCATCGATCCAGCGGAGCAGGCCGGGTGGGTCGAGGAGCAGGTCCGGCGGCGGAATGACCACCGTCCCGCCGTTGGCGAGCGGGACGAACAGGTCCCGCAGCATGGCGTCAAAGGCAGGCGAGGTGAGGTGGCTGACCCGCCAGCCGTCCTGTGCGCCGAGCAGCTCGGTCTCCCAGCGGATGTAGTGGTCGATGGCGCCGAGCCTGCCCACGATGCCCTTCGGCCGGCCGGTGGAGCCTGAGGTGTGCATGACATAGCACGGGTCGTCGGCCGCCGGGATGTGCCGGACCGCGTCCGCGTCGAGCGTGTCCTGATCCGGGTCGCCCACGTCCGCGCACAGCAGGCGGGCGCCCGGCAGGTGCGTACCGCAGAACTCCTCGGCGGCCGCGCCCTGCACGATCGCGTGCCCGGCGGCGGTGCCGGCGAGGATGTCGCCGTTGCGCGCCTGGGGCGCCGCCAGGTCGACGGGGACGAAGACGGCACCGATCTTCAGGACGGCCAGGATGGCGATGATCGTCTCGTCCCGGTTCGCGGTGAGCACCGGGACGAGGTGGCCGGGCCCGACGCCCGCCGCGCTCAGCCGGCCGGCAAGCCGGTTCGCCGCGTTCTCCAGCGCCGCGTAGGTCAGTGTGCGTTCGGGGGACGACACCGCACGGCGTCCCGGCGACCGCTCGGCCGCTGTGCGGACCAGCGAATGGATCGCCTCGAAAGCCATCCTCTTTCCTTCCTCCGTTACGGCCATGCCAAGTGCCGGGAATCAATGGTGGTCGGGCAGGTCGAACTCATCGAGCAGCACCCCGAAGCTGAGGACGACCAGCAGCAGGTCGTCGCCCACATGCGGATGCACGTCGAAATCGGCGCTCAGGTATTGGGATTTGAGCCGCTCGACGGTGTCGGGATTGAAGTAGCCCTGTCGTTTGATGCGGGCGTGTGACAGCAGGTCGTTCGCCCATTCCGGATGCTGGCGCAACAGCCAGGGGCTGCTGGGCGCCCGGAAGCCGAATTTCTCCCGCTGAATGATCTCGGTGGGCACCAGCCCGTGCGCCGCCTGCCGGAGTAGGTGCTTCTCGCCGCCCTGTGGGGTCACCATCAGGCGCGGAGGTATGGTCCGGGCGAAGTCGATGACGTCCAGATCGAGGAACGGGTAGCGCGCCTCGACGGCGTTGGCGAGTCCCATCCGGTCGCCGTGGTCGGCCAGCAGGTGGTCGGAGAGCCGTAGCTTGAAGTCCAGGTAGGACCGCTGGTGCAGCGGATGCCGGTTGCGCAGCATCTCGTGGTCGACGAGCGGCAGGGCCAGACACTCGAAGGTGTCGAATTCGGCTGCCGCCTCCGCCGAGTACAGCTCCAGCTTGGTGTCGCTCCAGGCCAGGTAGTCGCGTTCGTAAAAGACCTTCTCGTCGCCCCACAGGTGCTGCCGGGCCTCGGCCTCCAGCAGGTCGAGGACGCCGCGACGGTGCGGCAGGCCGGTGCGGTCGATCTGGTCGAAGCGGTAGCCGGGATAGCCGCCGAACAGCTCATCGGCGCCCTCCCCGGTGAGGATGACCCGGACCCCCGCGCGCCGCACCGCGGCCGACAGGGACAGCGAGCAGGTGTTATAGGTCTCCTTCACCGGGCACTCGGCGTGCCGGATCATCCGGCGGAAGCTCTCGGCGGCGTCCGCGACGCCGAAGATCTCCTCGTGATGGACCGAGGAGAGCTTGGCCGCCATCAGCCGCTGGAAGGGCGACTCGTCGATGCCGGCGTCGCGGAAGGCGATTGAGAAGGAGTGGCGCCGGGTGTGCGGCGAGACCTCGCCGACCAGGGCGCCGATGAGCGACGAGTCCAGTCCGCCGCTCAGGTAGAACCCCACCGGCACGTCGGCCAGCAGCCGCCGCTGCACCGACGTCGCGAGCAGGCCGCGCAGCCGCTCGACGTAGAACTCCTCGGGCCGTTCCGCGGGCCCCTCGCCGAGTTCGGGATAGTCCAGGTCCCAGTAGCGGACCTTCCGCACCTGCCCGTCCTGGACCAGAAGATAGTGGCCGCTCTCCAGGCTGTGCACGCCGGCGAACATGGTGCGCGGGCTGACCAGCCCGGGAAACGTGAGCACCTGGTCGAGGCCCGCCAGGTCGACCGCGCGCGGGACGGCCGGGTGACTCAGGACGGTCTTGTTCTCCGAGCCGAAGACGAAATGGCCAGCGGTCCGCGCGTAGAACAGCGGCAGGATCCCGACGTGGTCCCGGGCCAGGAAGAGCCGGCGCCGCGCCCGGTCGTAGATCGCGAAGGCGAACTGCCCGCGAATCACGTCGAGCAGCCCCGTCCCGCGCTCCTCGTACAGGTGGACCAGAACCTCGACGTCGCTTCCGGTGCGGAAGGTGTGCCCGCGGGCGGTCAGCCCGTCCCGGAGCTCCCGGTGGTTGAAGATCTCGCCGTTGCAGACGAGGACCACGCTGCCGTCCTCGTTGGTGATCGGCTGAGCGCCGGTCGTGAGGTCGATGATGCTCAGCCGCCGGAAGCCCAGTCCGATCCCCGGGTCGGTGAACCGCCCGGCACTGTCCGGGCCCCGGTGCTCCAGCGTGGCCGTCATCGCCGACAGAACCTCCTGGTCGACGGGGTGGTCCCCGCGGAGGTCCAGATACCCAGCGATTCCGCACATGGCTCCGCACTTTCCTCGGGGCTGATGGCCGCATACATCATGCGGGCCGGTGCGGTATTCAGTCATCGGTCCCGAACCGGCCTGAAGACATTCTTTGCCGATCACCATGCAGCCGCTTAAGCCGCAGCTAAGTCGAGTGTTAGGAGCGATTGTTAGCCTGCCGGAAGCCAGTACCGGAATCCATTCGAGACGGACCGGAGCATCGCTGTGACGAATCCTTTCGACGACGAGGGTGCGCCCTTTGTGGTTCTCGTGAACGATGAGGGTCAGCATTCCCTGTGGCCGACGTTCGTAGACGTGCCGGCCGGCTGGACCGTGGTGTTCGGCGAGGCTGACCGCGCCGCCTGCCTGACCTACGTGTCCGAGAACTGGACCGACATGCGGCCGAGGAGCCTGGTCCAAGCAATGGAACGGCAGGCGTGACGTGGCGGACCGGGTCCGAGTGGTGGACATCCTGCCACTGACGCCCTTCCAGGAGGGCGTGCTGTTCCACGCCCTGTACGACCGGGAGGGCCCGGACGTGTACCACGTCCAGTACTCCCTCGACCTGGCTGGAGACCTGGACCCGGCCGCGATGCGGGCCGCCGCGGACGCGCTGGTACGGCGCAACGCGGCCTTGCGCGCCGCCTTCCGCCAGCGCGACAACGGCCAGTCGGTGCAGCTGATCGTCGAGGGCGTGGCCGCGTCATGGCGCTTCGAGGACCTCCGGGAACTGCCCGCCGAGCGCCGGGACGTCGAGGTGGCCCGGCTGACCGCGGCGGAGCTGGACCGGCGCTTCGACCTGGCGCAGCCCGCGTCGATTCGCTTCACCCTCATCCGCAGCGCGGACGACCAGTGGCGCCTGCTGCTCACGAACCACCACATCCTGCTGGACGGCTGGTCGATGCCGGTGCTGCTGCAGGAGCTCTTCCGGCTGTACGAGCGGCGCGGCGACGCCGGCGCGCTGCCGGCTCCGGTGCCGCACCGCGACCACCTCGCCTGGCTGGTCGGGCAGGACGCCGAGAAAGCCCGGGAGGCATGGCGGGCGGCCCTGGCCGGCCTGACCGAGCCGACGCTGGTCGCCCCGGCCGACCCGGCCCGGCTGCCGGTCATGCCGCACAAGCACACGATCGTGCTGCCAGCCGAGTTGGCGGCGGCGATGACCCGGCTGGCGAAGGGGCACGGCCTCACCGCGAACACGATCATCCAGGGCGCCTGGGCGATCCTGCTGGCGCGCCTCACCGGCCGGGACGACGTGTGCTTCGGCGCCACCGTCAGCGGCCGGTCCGACGAGGTGGCCGGCGCCGAGGAAATGATCGGCTCCTTCATCAACGTCGTGCCGGTCCGGGTTCGCCCGCGGGCGTCGCGTCCGGTGGTCGAGCTGCTCGCCGAGCTGCAGGAGCAGCAGGCCGAGTTGCTGCCTCACCAGCACCTGGGCCTGACCGATATCCAGCGGACGGCCGGCCTGAGCCAGCTCTACGACACGGTGGTGATTGTCGAGAACTACCCGCTGGACCTGGCGAAGTTCAAGAACCTCGGCGCGGGGCTGTCGCTGGCCGGTGCCGACGTGCACGACGCGGCCCACGTCCCGCTCCGGCTCGTGGCCATCCCGTTCCCCGACTGGCAGCTGCAAATCGACTACCGGCCGGACCTGTTCGCCGCGGCCGAGGCCAAGACCATCGGCGACCGGCTCATCCGGCTCCTGGAGCAGATCTCCGGCCACCCCGAGCGCGCGCTGGGCCGGCTGTCGATACTGGGTCCCGACGAGCGGGCCCGGCTCATCACCGAGCTGACCGGGGCGCACCGGCCCGACGCCATGAGCAGCCTGCTGGAGCGGGTGCACGAGCTGGCGGCGGCCCACGGCGAGGCGCCAGCGGTGATCGCGGACGGCGTCCGCATCACCTATGCGGAGCTCGTCGGCCGAGCCGGCGCGCTGTCCCGTCAGCTGTTGTCCCTCGGCATCCCGCCGGGCGGCAGATGCGCCATCTACGCCGAGCGCGGCGTCAACGTCATCGTCGGGGTGCTCGGCACGCACGGGGCCGGCCACGCCTTCCTGCCGCTCGACACCCGAGCCCCGGCCGCCCGCAACGCGTCGCTGCTGCAGTCGAGCGGGGCGGATGTCCTGCTCGCCGGCCCCGAGCACGCCGAGACCGCCGCGGAGATCTCCACGGCTGCGGGGGTGCGAGTCGTCGTCCTCGGCGAGGTTGCCAAGCCGGCCGGCATCGAGCCGCCCCCGGTCCAGCCGGATCAGGCGGCGTATCTGCTTTACACCTCCGGCAGTACCGGACTGCCCAAGGGCGCCCTCGTCCATCACCTCGGCATGGTCAACCATCTGGCGGCCAAGAACGAGGACCTCGACCTGGTCGCCGCCGACGTCGTGGTGCAAAACGCCCCGCTGACCTTCGACGTCTCGGTGTGGCAGATGCTCGCGGCGCTTACCGTCGGCGGCTGCGTCCTGGTCGTCGACGACGACACCGCCCTCGACCCGGTGGCGCTGTTCCGGCAGACCGACCGGGAGCGGGCCACAGTACTGGAGGTGGTGCCGTCGCTGCTGCGCGCCGCGCTGGACGCCTGGGACGACGGCGCGCCGCTGCCCGGGCTGGAGACGCTCCGCTGGCTGCTGGTCACCGGCGAGGCCCTCTCCGCCGACCTGTGCCGGCGCTGGTTCCGGCATTTCCCCGGCGTGCCGATGGTTAACGCGTACGGGCCCACCGAGTGCTCGGATGACGTGACGCACGGGTTCATCCGAAGCGCGGCGGACGTCGCCGGCGTGGTCGCGCCGATCGGCCGGGCGGTCCGCAACACCGAGCTCTACGTGCTGGACCAGACGCTCCAGCCGGCCCCGACGGGCACGGCCGGCGAGCTGTACGTCGGCGGGCAGGGCGTGGGACTCGGCTATCTCGACAATCCGGTCGGCACGGCGCTGGCGTTCGTGCCGGATCCCTTCTCCGGCCGGGCTGGCGCGCGCCTGTACCGCACCGGCGACCTCGTACGCAGACTTCCCGACGGACAGCTCGAGTTCCTCGGCCGGACCGACCACCAGGTGAAGATCCGCGGGCGGCGGGTCGAACTGGGGGAGATCGAGGCGGCGCTGCGGACCACGCCAGGCACCCGCGACGCGGTGGTGATGCTGCGCGCCGACACAGCCGGCCACGAGCGGCTAGTGGCCTACCTGGCCGGGCCGGTCGACCCGCAGGACGCGCACAAGACGGCGGAGTCCCTGCTGCCGCCGCACATGGTGCCGGCCGTGTTCGTGGTGCTGGACAGCCTGCCGGTCTCCCCGAACGGGAAGATCGACCGCAAGGCCCTGCCCGTGCCGCAGAGCCCCGCCGGCAGCAGCGGGCGGGCGCCGCGCACCGCGACGGAGACGACGCTCGCGGACCTGTTCGCCGACGTCCTCGGCACCGCCGGCGTGACGATCGACGACAACTTCTTCCAGCTCGGCGGGCATTCGCTGCTCGCTACCCGGCTGGTCAGCCGGATCCGGGCCACCCTGAACACCGAGCTGCCCACCCGGGCCATCTTCGAGGCACCCACCATCGCCGCCCTCGCTGCCCGCCTCACCGAGGCAACCGGCGGGAGCCGGCCCGCGCTGACCGCCGGGCCGCGGCCGGCCGGACCCCCGCTGTCCTACGCGCAGCGCCGCCTGTGGTTCCTGGCCGAGCTCGAAGGTCCGAGTGCCACCTACAACCTGCCCAATGCGCTGCGGTTCGACGGCCCGATCGACCACGACGCCCTGCACGCCGCGTTAGGTGATCTGATCGGCCGGCACGAAAGCCTGCGCACCCTGATCCGAGTCGTCGAGGGGGAACCGACCCAGCACGTCCTCGAAGACTTCTCCGTGCCACTGCAGCGGCACGACAGCACCGCGCCGCGGTTGCCCGACGACCTCGCCGCCGCCGCGCGCCGGCCGTTCCACCTGGACCGTGAGCTACCGCTGCGCGCGGACCTGTTCACTCTGGACGACCGGCAACACGTGCTGCTGCTGACCCTGCACCACATCGCGGGCGACGGCTGGTCCTTCGCGCCCCTCGCCGAGGACCTCACCACCGCCTATCAGGCTCGCCGGCAGGGACAGCCCCCCGGCTGGGCGCCCCTGCCGGTCCAGTACATCGACTACACGCTCTGGCAGCAGAAGCTGCTCGGCACCGTACGCGACGAGCAACTCGCTTACTGGCGCCAGAAGCTCGAAGGGCTACCGGACCACCTTGTCCTGCCCACCGACCGGCCCCGGCCGGCCATCGCCAGCCATCACGGCGCCACCACGCACTTCACCATGCCGGCCACCCTGCATCGGGACCTCACCCGCCTGGCCCGGCGGCACGACGCCACACTGTTCATGGTCATCCACGCCGGACTGGCCGCCCTGCTGACCCGCCTCGGAGCCGGCACCGACATCCCGATCGGCGCACCCATCGCCGGGCGTACCGATCCCGCTCTGGACAAGCTGATCGGCTTCTTCGTCAACACCCTCGTGCTGCGCACCAGCACGGCAGACAACCCCACCTTCACCGAGCTGCTGCAGCAGACCCGCGCCACCAACCTCGACGCCTACACCCACCAGGACCTGCCCTTCGACTACCTGGTCGAGGCCCTCAACCCCAACCGCTCCCTGGCCCGCCACCCGTTCTTCCAGGTCATGCTCGTCCTGCAGAACGTCGCGAAGGTCGACTACGCGGGCCTGGGCATCACTGACGAAGAGATCTTCAATCCGATCTCCCGGTTCGACCTGGTCATCGAGGTGAACGAGCGCTTCGGCGACAACGGCAGCGAGCGGGGGCTGCAGGGCTTCATCCAGTACGCCGACGAACTCTTCGACCGGGCGACCATCGAATTCTTCGTCGCCGCCTGGGAGCGGCTGCTCACCGCGGCCGCCGCGGACCCGTCGTTGCCAGTCGGCCGTCTGCCGGTGCTCGGCGAGCAGGACCGGCACGATCTGATGGCGGCCGGCAACGCCAGGCAGTCGTTCGTGCTCGACGACGCGCTGCAGCCGGTGCCGTACGGCGTGCTGGGCGAGCTGTACGTCAGCGCGGAAGGGCCGGCGGCGGACACGGTGGCCAACCCGTTCGGACCCCCGGGCACGCGTCTGCGGCGTACCGGGAACCTGGCCAAGTGGACGCGGCAGGGAGAGTTGCACGTCGCAGGCCGCGTCGAGGACCAGGTTTTGATCGACGGGGTGCCGGTGCACCCGGCGGAGATAGCGGCCCGACTGGCGGACGGCGACCTGCTGTCCCAGGCCGTCGTGGTGGCCGACGAGGACGGCCTGCTGGCCTACGTGGTGCCCCGGCAGTCCGGCACCGTAGTCCACGCCATCCGGCGGGCATGGAGCGAACGGCTGCCCGACTACCTCGTCCCCCGGCGACTGGTGCTGCTGGACGCGCTGCCGCTGACCGCCGCAGGCACGGTGGACACGGACGCGCTGCCCGCCCCGGCAGAGCCGGGCGCGGCGGGGCCGGCCTCGGCCGGGGGGCGGGAGACGATCCTGCGCAAACTCTTCGCCGAGGTCCTGGAGGTGCCGTCGGTCACCGATGACGACAACTTCTTCGACCTCGGCGGGCACTCCCTGCTGGCCGTCCGCTTGCTCAGTCGGATCCGCAGCGAGCTGGGCGTCGAGCTGAACCTGCGGGACGTGATGATGGACCCGACCGTTGCCGGCGTGGCGGAAGCCCTGGCCGGCGCGGCGCAGACCACCCGGCCCCCGCTGCGGCGCATGCGGTGAGCGACATGGGCGTGATCCGCGTGGTGGCCCTGTGCGGAAGCCAGGCGCCGCAGTCGTCCACGGAGAGCCTGCTGCGGGTGGCGGCGACGCACGCCGAGCTGCTGGGCGCAGACGTGTGCTTCTTCCGGGGCGAGCAGCTGCGGCTTCCGCTGTACGGTTCGCCGGTCGACGCCCGCGACGCGGCGGCGGTCGGCGAGCTCCTCGCCTCGGTGGCCGCGGCCGACGGCGTACTGCTGGGATCGCCCTCCCATCACGGCTCGCTCTCGGGACTGCTGAAGAACGCCATCGACTACCTGGAAGGACTCCGGGACCACGCGAATCCGTACCTGACCGACAAGGCGGTCGGCTGTGTCGCCGTCGGTGCGGGTACGCAGGGCCCAGTCAACACGATGCGTTCCCTGCGCGACACGGTGCATTCCCTGCGCGGCTGGCCGACCCCGCTGGGCGTCGCGGTGGACCGCGCGTCGGCGCTGTGCCAGGGGATACCGAGCCCGGCCGTTGAGCACCAGCTCGCCCTGGTGAGCCGGCAGGTGGTGGAATTCGCGCTGGCACGCCGCGCCGGCGCTGGAGAGAGACGGGTAGGCAATTGAGCAGCCAGCAGGACGAGGCGCAGGGCACCCTGCTCCTTCCCGGCGACGGCGACCGCCGGGGGTGGGGGACCGCACACGGCCACCACGGCGAGCTTCTGCAGGGTGTCTTCGAGTTCGCCGGTTCCCTGCACCGGGGACTGGTCACGCTGCCCTGCCCGATCATGAGCACCGAGGTGAGCGTCGTCGTCACCGAGGAAACTCCGGAGTGGACGGCGCACCCGCCGTGGAAGACCAAGGCGTTGCTGGCCGCCCGCGCCACCGCCGACATCCTGGGCGAAAAGGCCGGCGGGGCCGTGTCGGTGCAGAGCAACATCCCTACCGGCTTCGGTATGGGGTCGTCCACCAGCGACGTCACCGCCACGATCCGGGCCGTGCTGAGCGCGTTCGGCGCCACCCTGCCCACCGACCGGATCGCACGCATCGCGGTCGAGGCCGAGCGCGCGGCGGACCCGCTGATGTACGACCGCATGCTGCTGTTCGCCCACCGGGAGGGCCTGATCCTGGAGGACTTCCAGGTGCGCATGCCCCGGATAAAGGTGATCGGCTTCGCCGCCCGCCCCGAGCCGATCGACACCTTGGCACTCGCGCCGGCCCGGTACAGCCGGTGGGAGATCGAGAGCTTCCGCACGCTGCGGGGCATGCTGCGCCGGGGCGCGGCCGAGGGTGACGTGGCGGCGCTGGGCCGGGTGGCCACCGCGAGCGCCCGGCTGAACCAGCGGTTCCTGCCGATCGAGCACTTCCCGCGGCTGCTCCAGGTGGCCGAGGAGACCCGGGCGGCCGGCATCGAGGTGGCGCACAGCGGCAGCGTGGCCGGCCTGCTCTTCGACGCCGCGGACCCGAATCTCGCCGGCAAGATCGACCGGGCCCGGCGTGAGCTCTTCCGCATCGGTATCTCCCGCACCTGGGAGTTCTTCACGGACGGGGACGATGAGCGCCTTCCGGATTCGTAAGCCCTTCACGGACGTCGTGGATTCGGCCGTCCTGCCGCGGCTCATCCACCTCTCCGGCGACCTGTACGCCGCCGCCTTCCAGCTCATGAAGCTCCTGCCCGCGCAGTTCGTGCTGCAGCGGGCCCTGGAACAGGGGCAGCTGACCGAGCGCAGCACGGTCATCGAGACCACCTCCGGCACGTACGGGCTGGGGTTGGCCATGGTGTGCCGCCGGCTCGGGCTACCGCTGATCCTGGTCGGCGACACCGCCATCGACAGTCACCTGCGGCGCCGGCTGGAGGCGCTCGGCGCCCGGGTGAGCATCGTCAGCGGACAGGCCGCCCGGACCGGTGGGATCCAGCAGGCGCGCCTCGACCGGGTGGAACGCATCCGGGCGCGGCACCGCTCGCCATTCACCCCCGGCCAGTACGACAACACCATGCACGCCAACGCGTACGGCCGGGTCGCCGAGCTGATCACCGAGTCGTTCCCGCAGGTGGACGCACTGATCTGCCCGGTCGGCTCGGGCAGCTCCTCGACCGGCATCGCCGGTTTCCTCCGGCTGCTCTGGCCCGATCTCGTGCTGATCGGCGTCGACACCCCCGGCAGCGTCCTGTTCGGCGCGCCGAACGGCCGGCGCCGACTCCGCGGCCTGGGCAACGGACTGCTGCCGAAGGTGCTGGACCATTCACTGTTCGACGAGGTGCATTGGGTGCCGGCCGGGGACGCGTTCGCCATGACCCGGCGGCTGCACGCCGACCACACGCTTTTCATGGGCCCGACCAGCGGTGCCGCCTACCAGGTGGGGCAATGGTGGACGCGGCACAACCCGGGCGGCACGGTGCTGGCCGTGATGCCCGACGAGGGGCACCGCTACCAGCGGACCGTCTTCCACGACGCGTGGCTGCGGCGGGAGGGGCTGGCCGGCGTCGAGGCGCCCCGCGAGCCGACGGAGATCGCCCATCCGGGCGACCTGGAGGACCGCTGGAGCCGGTACGCCTGGGGGCGGCGCACCCGCGACGAGGTCGTCGACCTGCGGGCGGCGGTGGGTACGCGATGAGCGACCGCATCCTCGTCCTGGTGGAGAGCAACACCTCCGGCACCGGACGGCTCTTCGTCCGGCGCGCCCGGGCGAGCGGCCTGAGGCCCGTGCTGCTCACCGAGAACGCGTCCCGCTACCACTGGGGAGACGACGAGCCGGACGTCGTCGCGGCCCGGACGGACGACCTCGACGACGTGGTGCGCGCGTGCGCGAGGCTGGCCGGCGATCTGGCCGGGGTAGGCACCAGCTCGGAGTACTACGTGGGCATCGCGGCCGCGGCTGCGGGCCGGTTCGGGCTGCCCGGCGCCGACCCGGCCGCGGTCGAGGTCACCCGGGACAAGGAACGGCAGCGCGAGCGGCTGCACGCCGCTGGCGTTCAGGTCCCGCGCTTCGCCGGCGTCTCCGATGCGGACGAGGCGGCGGTCGCGGTTGACCGGCTCGGCACGCCGGTCGTCGTCAAACCGGTCTCCGGCAGCGGCAGCCGCGGCGTGCGCCTGTGCGGCACCGCGGAGGAGGCCGTCCGGTACGCGGGCAAGCTGCTGGGCGAGCGGGTCGACGAGCGCGGCCGGCCGCTGCCGCAGCGGATCCTGCTGGAGCAGTACGTCCCAGGGACGGAGTTCTCCGTCGAGCTCTTCGGCGGTGTCCCGGTCGGCGTGACGCGCAAGCATCTCGGCGCACCGCCGTCCTTCGTGGAGGCCGGCCACGACTTTCCGGCGATGCTTTCCCCGCCGGACGAGGACGCTTTGCGAGACGCGGCCCGGCGGGCGGTGTTGCGGCTCGGGCTGTCCTTCGGCCCGGCGCACGTGGAGCTGCGCCTCGGCCCGGACGGCCCGGTGCTCATCGAGGTCAACCCGCGGCTGGCGGGCGGCTGGATTCCCCGCCTGGTGCAGGAGGCGACCGGCCTGGACCTGGTGCTGCAGACCGTCCGCGGGTTCGCCGGCCTGCCGCCGCGCCTGTCCCAGGACGTCGCACCGCGACCCAGCTCGATCCGTTTCCTCATCCCGGACACCGAGGGCGAGCTGGTCGCCGTGCACGGCGTCGAGGACGCCGCGGCGATCCCCGGCGTCGTCGAGGTGCAGATCTACCGCGAGCCGGGCACCCTGCTGGCCCGCAACGGCGACTTCCGCGACCGCATCGGCCACGTCGTCGCGCAGTCCGGCGCGGCCGCCGAGGCGGCGCTGCACAAGCTCACACCGGAGATCCGGAAGGAACCCTGAGTTGACAGCGACAGGAGGGGCGGACACCGGACGGCTGACCACCGGCCTGGACCCCGAGCTTCAACGCATGCTGCTGGAACCCCGCTGGAAAGTCACCGCGCCGTGGAAGGCCGAGCTGGACCGCATCGCCCGGGTGGACCTGGCGCACGTGGTCATGCTCGCCGAGAGGGGCATCGTCGGGCGGGCCGCGGCCGCGGCCCTGCTGGCGGCCGTCACCGATTTGCGCCGGCAGGACTTCCGGCCGATCGAGGGCCGGCCCGCGCCGCGCGGGCTGTACCTTGCCTACGAGGGCCACCTGATCGAGACGCTGGGCGAGGGGGTGGGCGGCCTGCTGCACACCGGCCGCTCGCGCAACGACCTCAACGCCACCTGCCTGCGGCTCGGCTTGCGCGAGCCGCTGGCCGAGCTGATTCACCGCCTGATCCGGCTGGAACTCGTCCTGATCAACCGCAGCCGGCGGTACGGCGAGTGCGTCATGCCGGCCTACACCCATTTCCAGCCGGCGACCCCCATCACGTACGGGCATTACCTGACCGGCCTGGCGGGCGGCCTGGCCCGGGAGGTGGACGCGCTGCTGGCAGCGGGCGAGGGGCTGGCGTACAGCTCGCTAGGTGCCGGTGCCGTCGGTGGCACCTCAATCCCGATCGACGCGGATCGGACCGCCGAGCTGCTCGGCTTCGCCGGCCCGCTGCGCAACTCGATCGACGCGGTAGCCGCGCGGGACGTGGTGCTGCGAATCGGGGCCGCGGCCGCGACGCTGGGCGTGCTGCTGAGCCGGGCCGCGACCGACCTGCTGCTCTGGTCGTCACAGGAGTTCGACCTGCTGACGGTGCCCGATGACCTGGTGGGCTCGAGTTCGATGATGCCGCAGAAACGCAATCCGTTCGTCCTTGAAAACGTACGCGGCAAGTCCTCGGCTGCGCTCGGGGCGTTCGTGACCGCGGCCGCGGCGATGCGCAACGAACCGTACACCAACTCGATCTCGGTGGGCACCGAGGGAGTCAAGCCGATATGGGACGCGCTGCGCGAGAGCAGCGACGCCGCAGCGATCCTGGTCAAGGTGTTCTCCCGGACCACAGTGAACCCCGCGGCCATGCAGCGGCGCGCGCGGGACGGCATGACCGTCGCGACGGCGATCGCCGAGGAGCTGGTGCGCAGCGGCGTCCCGTTCCGGCGCGCCCACCACGAGGTGGGCCGGGCCGTGCGGCTCGTCCTGGACGCGGAGGCGTCGTCGATGGGTGAGGCGCTGAAGGACCGCATCGAGGACGTGCCGACGGAACCGGCGGAGGTGTGCGCCGCGGCCGAGTACGGCGGCGGCCCGGGTCCCCGGTCCCGAGCCCGGGCGATCGCCGAGGCCGGTGAGCGCGCCGTGGCCCACCGGCGCCGCCTGCTCGGCTGGACGACGGGATGGGAGGCGGGAGAGGAGCGGCTGGCCGCCGCCGTGCAGGGGATCATCACCGGCACGCCGACGGCGTGAGACTCACAGCCGCCAGCGTAACCAGCGGGCCGACCCAATCAGGCCGAGCAGCGCCATCCCGGTGAGAACGACGAGATCGACGGTCAGCGGCATACCCAGGTCTCCGCTCATCGTCCGGCGGAGCGCGTCGGCCGCGTACGTGGGCGGCAGCGCCCATCCCATGATCTGCAGCGGCACCGGGAGCGCGGCCGCCGGGATCATCACCGGGGCGATCAGCAGCAGCGCGAACACCAGGATGTTGGTGACGATCGCGATGATGTCCACCCGGGCGAACAGACTGCCGATCATCATTCCCAGCGATGCCAGGGACAGCGCCGACAGCGGCAGCACCAGCAGCAGGAGCGGGGAGGGTGACAGCTGCAGGTCGTACAGCATCGCCCCGGCCACCATCGGGGTGAGCAGGCCCGGAGCTATCAGCAGCAGCCGGGAGAGCATGAGCGCGGAGACGAACGAGACCTTGCTGATCGGCAGTGACGCGTAGTACATGATCGTGCCTTCGGCCTTGAGCATGCCGACCCGTTGCGCCAGGTTGCTGACGTTCTCGGTGGTCAGCGCGAAGACGGTGGCGCCGCTGATGATGTAGAGCATGCTCTGCCGGTCGGTCAGCCCGGAGCCGATCTTCGTCATGCCAAAGACCATGGCGAGCGGCATGAGAACCCCGAACAACACATTCCACACCCAGGTGGTACGGGCTCCGAGCATCTGTTCCAGCCACAGGTGGCCCACCTCGCGCACCCGGCGGCCGATCGACTCCCGGGCCGGCGGCCGCGGGCGGGGGGTTGCGGCGGGAACGGCCGGGGGCACCGGCGCCGCCGGCGGCGAGGGGAACTCCCGCCGGTCGCCGGTAGCCTCCAGTTCCAGATAGGCCTCCTCCAGGCTGGGGCGCGCGACCCGGAAGTCGTCGACGCGCTTGAGCCGGACGTCGGACACCACCACGTCCATCAGCGCGCCGATGCGATCCGGTTCGGCCCGGATCACGTACCCGCCCTCCTTGCCGCGCGGAGCCAGCGAGCCGAACGACGCCAGCCGCGCGGCGGCGGCCGGGGTGAGCGTCTCACCCTCCTTGAGGCGTAGCTCCAGCCGGACCTGGCTGCCCAGGTGCTCCTTGAGTTCGCCGGGAGTGCCCTCGGCGACGATCCGGCCGCCGTTCATCACGGCTACCCGGTGCACCGCCTGCTCGGCCTCGTGCACGTTGTGGGTGACCAGCAGGACGGTGGTGCCGTCCTCCTCGTTACGGCGTCGCAGCGCGTCCCACACCAGCCGGCGACTGCGCGGGTCCAGTTCGTTCGTCGGCTCGTCCAGCACCAGCAGCCGCGGCCGGCCGACCAGCGCCATGGCGAGGTTGACCAGGCGCAACTGGCCGCCGCTCAACCCGTTGACGTAGCGGTCGGCGTCGGCGGCGATGCCGAACTCGTCGAGCAGGTCGTCGCTCTGCCGCCGGGCGGCCCCGCCGGACAGCCCGCGGAGCCGGCCGGTGTAGGCGAGTGCCCGCCGCACCTCGATGAGCCGCATCGCCAGGCCCTGCTGCGGCAGGAAACCCACCAGGTGCTTGACTGCCTCCGGCTGCCGGACGACGTCCACGTCCGCCACCCGGATCGATCCCGATGTCGGCGTGAGCAGTCCCAGGATCTGCATGACCATGGTGGTCTTGCCCGCGCCGTTGGCGCCCAGCAGGCCGAACACCTGACCCGGCGCGACGGCCAGGTCGATGTCGACGTTGGCGTGCACCAGGGCGCCACCCTTGCTCCGGTACGTACGGGTAAGGCCGTTGATGTCCAGGAACGGCTCGTCCATGGCTAACCCGCGGGGAAGAAGCCGGCCACCGGGCTTCCTCCGCCGAGTCCGGCCACCCGGTCGTAGACGTGCTTGCCGACGGCCAGGTCGAGCACGCCCAGCCCGAACGGGGAGAAGACGACGGCTCGCCCCGGGTCCCGGGTGAAGCCGCCCGTCAGCACATCGGCGAGTGTGCCGTCGATGAAGTTCTGGTGTCCGAACCGCTCCGCCGCGAGGTGCAGCGAGGTCCGCTCGCGCACGACGTGCCCGATGTCGTCGGTGACGTTCTGCGCCGCAGCGATCAGCGCCGGGTCGAGGTCGCGGAGCGAGACGTGCAGCACAACAGGGGCGTGCCGGAGGAGCTGTGGGTCGGCGAGGTGCGGCGTGCCCGCGACGGTCGCGAGGATCACCAGGTCGCACGCGGAGAACGCCTCACGGACGTCGCCGACGGCCTTGACGTCGGGCGCGTCGGTCTCGCGCAGCGTCTGCGCGAACCGCTCGGCCGCCGCCGGATCGGTGTCGAACAGCCGGTACCCGCCGATCTCCCAGCCGAGCTCGGTGAGAAAGCGCCGGATGTGCTCGGCGATCAAGCCGGTGCCGACGAAGCCCACCCGCCCGGCACGCCGCCCGCCGATCAGTTCCTCGGCGGCCAGCGTGGCGGAACCGGCGGTGCGGGCGGCCGAGATGAGCGAGGACTCGAGGCACGCGTACGGGAACCCGGTCCCGGCGTCGTTGAGCAGCAGGATGGCTGACGCCCGCGCCAATCCGTGCGTGATGTTGCCGGGAAAGCTGGCGATCCACTTCACGCCCGAGACCCGGAACCGCCCGCCCAGGTAACCGGGCAGCGCGATGATCCGGTCCCGTTCCCGGTCTGGGAAGCGCAGGAAGCTGCTGTGCGGCAGCGACGAGTCGCCACGGGCGTGCGTCAGGTAGGCGTCACGCACGATGTCCTGAACCGTTTCCCGGTTCCCTTCGATCTGCTCGGCGACCTCGGCGCCGCGGACGACGAGCAGTGCTTCGGGCGGGGCGTAGGGCATGCTCTCTCCTCCAATCACACTGATGCCGTTGAGGAGATCAACACGTCGTCGATCCGCTCCGGATAGGTCTCGGCGACCCACTGTGGGTTGAAGACGGTGTCGGCATAAGCGTTGCCGCGGTCGGCGCACAGGAACACGACCCGCGGGCGGGGCCCGCGGTAGCCGGCGAAGTAGCGCTGGACGGCCGCGTAGACGCTGCCGCTGGACCCGCCGGCGAAGATGCCGTGCCGCTGCCACAGCTGGATGCAGCCGACGATGCTCGCGTACTCGGACACCAGCATGGTTTCGTCGATGAGCGCGTGCTGCAGTAGCGGCGGGACGATGCTGGAGCCGATGCCGGGGATGCGCCGGCGGCCCGGGGCGCCGCCGAAGATGACCGATCCCTCGACGTCGACCGCGATGACGCGTACGCGCGGATCGGTCTGCTTCAGACGACGGGACAGACCAGCGATGGTGCCGGCCGTACCGACACCGACGAAGACGTGGGTGATACGGTCCAGCGCGTCGCACAACTCGGATGCGGTGAAGCGATAGTGCGCGTCCGCGCCGTCGGTGTTCGCGTACTGGTTGGGCCAGTAAGAGTCCGGCAGTTCCGCGCACAGGTCCTGCACCCGTCGGAGGCGCGACTTCAGGAAGCCGCCGGTGTCGTCGATGTCGTGCACCCGCTCCACCCGGCTGCTGAGCGCCCGCAAGAAGTTTTCGGTGGTCCGGTTGACGTTCGAGTCGATCACCGGGACGAACTCGAGACCGAGCGAGGCGCAGAGCGACGCAAGGGCGATGGCGAAATTGCCCGAGGACGACTCGACCAGGACCGACTTCGGGGTCACCTGCTCGCGCAGGATCGCCTGCCGCAGGATCCACAGGGCCGACCGGTCCTTGGCGCTGCCGGAGAAGTTGCTGAACTCCAGCTTGGCGTAGAGGTCCAGCCGCTCATCGGCCAGCGGGACCAGCGGTGTCGGCATCATCGCCGCGGCCAGCGACTCGACGTGCCGCATCAGTCCGTTGCGGTCCCGGTTGCCGCTCGTCATGCCAGTCTCCGGCCGAGGATGGCGCCGATCTCGTCCACCGCCGGTTGCTCCATCATGTCGTTGTGCGCGCCTGAGACCGGGTGTTGTTCGACCTGTCCGGTCACGTAGGGCTCCCAGCCGAGGTGCGGCTGGTCACCCTCGACCGAGAAGAACAGCACGTCACCCTCGAACACCTCAGGCTTGGACTCCCGGACGATCGCGCGGGTGTTGATCGCGGCGTCCACGAACGCCGGGAAGATCCAGTCGCCGAGATGCTCCCAGCCGCCGTATTCCTCCCGCAGCAGCGCCAGGACAGCTTCCCGGTCCCGCTGCCGGCCGTCGTCCCGCCTGAGGAATTCGACGATCCGGCGCAGGACCATGTCCTCGTCGTCGTCACCCTGCCGGCGGTGCCAGTCCGGCACGTACGAGTCAAGCAGCGCCAGGAAGCTGACCTGTTCACCCTCCTGTTGCAGGGCCGTGGCGACGGCATGCGCCACATTGCCGCCGGAGGACCAGCCCAGCAGCCGGTACGGCCCGTGCGGCGCGACCGAGCGGATCTGCTTCACGTAGTCGAGCGCCATCTCCGCCACCGAGCGGGGCAACCGGTCGGGCTCCAGGATCCCGCGGGCCTGCAGGCCGTACACCGGAACATCGGCCGGCACGTGCTCGGCGAGCCGGCGGTACGCCCAGCTCAGCCCGTACAGCTCATGGATGCAGAACAGCGGCGGCTCACTGCCCCACGCCCGGATCGGCAGCAGCACGGCGACATCGTCCCGGCCGGTCCGCTCGCCGATCCGCTCGGCGAGCGCGGCGACCGTGGGCGACTCGAACACAGTCCGGATGCTCACGTCCCCGCCCAGCTCGGCGCGCACCCGGCTGACCAGCCGGATCGCCAGCAAGGACTGGCCACCCAGCTCGAAGAAGTCGTCGTCGATGCCGATCTCCGGCACGTCCAAGATCTGGCCGAACAACCGGCACAGCGCCTCTTCGCGGTCGGTCCGCGGCGGCCGGCGCGGTCCCCGGTCCGCCCGGGCCGCGTGGGGCAGGGCGCGCCGGTCCAGCTTGCCGTTGTGCGACAGCGGCAGCCCGTCGAGCACGACCATGGCGTCGGGGACCATCGGAAGCGGCAGCCGCTCACGCAGGTGCCCGCGCACGTCCTCGACCAGGCGGTCCGGGTCGGACCATCGCTTCACCGGTGGCGGATTGGCGCCGCCGCGCACCTCGCGGACGGCGTACAGCGTCACCAGCCGGGTGCGGTGCAGCGCCGAGGTAACGCCGGAAGTGACCTGGAAGCCCTTCCCCTTGAGGAGTTCGGTGATCGCGTCGAGGCGGCCGTTCACGTCGTGCACCTCGGCGACGACCTGGTCGATGATCGGCCAGTGCGTGTCCTCGATGCCGCGCAGGATGTCCTCCTCGCTCTTCTCCGCGTCGACCTTCAACAGGTCGATGCGGTCGACCCCGGTCTCGCGGATCATCTGGGACAGCGTGCGCACCCGGGTCGACACGATCTCCTGCCGCATCCGGTCGCTGACCAGCTCGTCCACCATCGCACGCAGGCCCTCGACTCCCGGCTCGGTGACCTCCTGCCAGGTCTGTTCCGTGTACGCCTGGACGACCGTCCGGTCCTCGTCGGTGTCCGCGTAGCGCCCGGACATGATGGACAGCTCCGGGTAGTAGGCGAACTTCACCGTCCCGTCGGCGTCGGACAGGCCCATCGGGTGCAGCCGCGCGTTGACGCCGTGCAACCGGGTGTTGAGCGCGAGCACCTGGAACAGGTCCGGGATCGGCTCGAAGGCGTGCACCACACCCTTGGGGGCGCGCGCCGCGGCGTACAGCGTGAACATGCCGATGTGCGCACCGACGTCGAACACGCACGCGTCCTCCGCGATGACGATGCCGTTGCGCAGGTACTCCTCATCCTCGAAGATCTCCTCACGCAAGAACGTGGTTTCCGACCGGTTGCGGTAGAAGACCGACATCCCGTCCGGGAAGGTCATGCGCGGTACGCCGTCGACGGTCCCGTCCTTCTCCAGTGCCAACAGCGCCCGGACCGCGGCCGCCCTGGACCCGTCCGGCACCAGGTAGCCGACCAGCCGCTGCTCGCCGCGCTGGTCGACATCGAGCGTCACGACGGCCTCGGCCACCGCCTCGTGCGCCAGGATCGTGCTTTCGATCTCGCCGAGCTCGATCCGCATGCCGCGGAGTTTGACCTGGTGGTCGACGCGGCCGAGGAAGTCGAGGGTGCCGTCGGGGAGCCAGCGGGCGAGGTCGCCGGTGCGGTAGAGGCGGCTGCCGGGGGTGCCGTGCGGGTTGGCGGTGAAGCGTTCGGCGGTGAGGTCGGGGCGGTTGTGGTAGCCGCGGGCGAGTTGGACGCCGGCCAGGTAGAGCTCGCCGGGGACGCCGGGTGGCAGCGGCCGGAGGCGCCGGTCCAGCACGTACACCTGGGTGTTCCAGACCGGCCGGCCGATCGGCACCGAGGCACCTTGCCGGCCGGGGGTGCAGGGGGCGAAGGTGACGTCCACCGCCGCCTCCGTGGGCCCGTAGAGGTTGAAGAGCCCGGCCTGCAGCGTCGCGTGGAACTTCTCGGCCAGGTGGGCGGGCAGCGCCTCGCCGCTGCAGATGACCCGCGTCAGGCTGCGGCAGGCCGTGGCGGCCGGCTCTTGGAGGAAGGTGGCGAGCATCGACGGTACGAAATGGATGGTCGTGATCCGCTCACGCTGGATCACGGCGGCCAGGTAGTCGGGCTCGCGGTGGCCTTCCGGCTTGGCCATCACGACGGTTGCGCCCACGAGGACCGGCCAGAAGAATTCCCACACCGAGACGTCGAAGCCGGCCGGCGTCTTCTGCAGAACCCGGTCCTCGGGCGTGAGCCCGAATTCGGCCTGCATCCAGTCGAGGCGGTTGACGATCGACCGATGCGACACCATGACGCCCTTGGGCCGGCCGGTGGACCCGGAGGTGTAGATGAGGTACGCGGTGTGGTCCGGGTGCGTTCCGGGCGTCGGGTTGGTGGTGGGCCGGGCGGCCACGGCCGCAGCGGTTTCCGGGTCGTCGAGGTAGAGGACGGGGACGCCCTTCGCGCCGTTGCCGGTGGTGGTGATGAGCAGCCGGGGCCGCGCGTCCGCGAGCAGTTGCTGGATGCGGGTGGCGGGGTGGTCCGGGTCGATGGGGAGGTAGGCGGCCCCGGTCTTGCCGATGGCCAGCAGGGTGATGAGCAGCTGGGTGCTGCGGGGCACCGCGACGGCGACGGTGGTCTCGAGGCCTGCGCCGAGGTGGTGAGCAAGCTGATTGGCGCGGTCGTTGAGCTGTTGGTAGGTGAGTGTGGTGGCGCCGTCGGTGACCGCGATGGCGTACGGAGTGCGTGCGGCTTGCTGCTCGAAACGTGTGCTCAGCGTGCCCGGGCGATGCTCGGCGGTGGTGTTGTTCCAGGTGGTGAGGATCTGGTGGTGTTCGTTGGGTAGGAGGATGTCGAGGTCGTCGATGGGGGTGTGTGGGTGGTTGGCGGCTGC